>NZ_JBGJZU010000102.1:0-20002 GCF_041354475.1 Microcoleus sp. | reverse complement strand
ATCTAGATCCCCCCTAGCCCCCCTTAAGAAGGGGGGGATAAGAGTCCGATCTTTCGTCCCCCTTCCCCCATCCCCCCTTGGGGGGGGCAGGGGGGGGTGGGGGGGCTAGGGGGGGGTGGGGATGCGAGGGGGATCTAGACTTGGCTATGAACGAGAGATACCAAGGCTTTCAGGCTTAAGTTGACACCAATGGTAATGGGGAACCCCCCCTGCCCCCAGGGCTGTTTCATTCTCAAGAAAACGATGCTTTTGTAGGGGTAGTGCCCCCGTGCCTACCCTCCCCATCCACAATTTTGTAAGTGTTTCAGAGATTGGGGCAGCCACGGGGGGCGGCCCCTACAAGAGAATGAAACAGTAAATTAGGAAACTTTTAAAAATGAACAACCAACCCTCAGTTGAAAAAACCCAACGTGCCAAGGGAACTACCCATTTCAACCGAGTTCCCGAAAAAGTGAGAACAAAACTTAAAACTTTTATAGTCAAAGATCGGGACGGTGAGTTAGTAGGTAAAATCAAAGATGTCTATTTCGATAATAGTGGAAAACTCAATTTTTTAGTCGCCGGAAAGCAGGGGGAAAACCCACGGCTTGTTTTATTAAATATTAAGCAACTCAACACAGTAGATTATCAGGAAAAAATCCTGTTCTTTAAACTTAGCTTAGAGCAAATAGAGATGCTGCCCCTAAAATCAGCCAATGACAGCCATGAGCATTTAGAACTCCCAGCATCCCCAAAGGTTCTCAGTCACAGCAACCCAACTCCTCCCGTAGCAATTATGTCTCATGAAACCGATGCCGACGAGCGCCCCATGGACAATCTGGAAAGCCCGGAAACTCACGAAGACTTAGATGGCGAAGACTTAGATATTGTCGATCGAGAAATAATTCGCCTGCTAGAAGAACGATTGGTAATCAATCGCAGCAAGCGCAAAGTTGGGGAAGTTATCGTCCGCAAAGAAATAGAAACTCGGATGGTACAAGTACCAATCCAAAGAGAAAAGTTGATTGTGGAACAAGTAGGTGACGATCCGAAGGTGCTGGCGGAAATAGATTTGGGCGAGGGACAAATCACCGGGATAGATTTGAGCGAAATTAATCATCACCAACCGTCACTACCAACAGTCAGCGCTGAATTTACTTCTGTGCAAAAAGCTAGCAAAGTTTTACATTTGATCGAATCCCAGCCTCGTCACGGCTGCGCCAAAGTCCGTCTAGAAATAGTTCTAGAAAATCAGGAGCTTGAGGAAACTTATCAAAAATTGATGGACAGCTATTCAGATAGTTGAACTAGGAAATCTGAGCTGGGGGCTAATTTGATAAATAACGCTTAGAGGTTGGGTTGAGCGAGAAAACCCAACTTCCCATCAGGTTTTAGGAAAGTTTAACCGGAGGGACTAACTCTGCATTTTCGGAAAAATTGTTCCAAGTTGCGGTATAGTTGTGTTGGAAAAGTCTAAAAGTATTAGAAAATGACCAGCACCATTTCCGACATTACAGTAAAAACGATCGCAGGCGCAGACAAACAGCTAGGAGAGTATGCTGGTAAGGTACTCTTGATCGTGAATTTAGCTTCCTACTGTGGCTATACGCCTCAATACAAAGGACTCGAAGAGTTGAATCAAAAGTACAGCGATGCGGGTCTCCGGGTTTTAGGGTTTCCCTGCAACGACTTCGGTGCTCAGGAGCCTGGTACTAACTCAGAAATTGTCGAATTCTGCACTACAAAATACGGTGTCAGCTTTGAGCTTTTCGACAAGGTACACGCTAAAGGTAGTCAACAACACCCGCTTTATGCTCAGCTTACCAGTTCTGTGGCTCCCAAGGGCGAGGTTTCTTGGAATTTTGAGAAATTTTTAGTCAGCAAACAAGGTGAAGTGGTTGCTAGATTTCGCAGCAGTGTAGGCCCGGAATCTCCTGAGTTGATTGCTGCAATTGAACAGGAATTGGCTAAATAAAGAAGAGGGAATAAAGAAGAGGAAAGAAGTTACTTTTTTTAGGTTTCTCATTTTCTGGCTTCTTTTTTCCCGCGGTTGATTAAATACAATGGGAGAATTATTTAGTGGAAAATACATCTGGGTTAGATTTATTTGTAGGTTTATTGGCGATCGCCATTTTGGCTGGCGGACTGCTAATGCTGTTTTCCGGTATCTCCTCATTTCCTAAAGAGAAATAAAATATAACCGCAGTCAAAAGGATTGAGTTATTTAGGAAATGGGTGATAATTCGAGGTTAAGGGGATGTGAAAATAGCCTGCACCTAGTCAAAGGTTAAGAGTTGCGATCGCCAGTCTAGGCAATCCTAGGAAAATGTGATAATCTATGGGCTGCAATAGACTTTTCTCATCAAGATTGTGGAACGGGCATCGTGCCTGTTTTTAACAGGGTTATACTTCCTTCTTGCTTCTACTTATGAACATCGAGCAGTTTGTTGAAAATTCACTAGGACAATGGCGATCGCAACGTAGCGCCCATCACTTGACTTTCAGACACTTTGAAGCTATAGAATCAGTGATTGATATCGTGGCAGTCTCACCCGATGATGCAGCCGTCATCGACCTCTGCAAGTCCTACAACATAGACCCAACCCAAGCACTAAGCCCCTTTCAAATGGTCTGGGAGGGACACTCAGATTGGGATGAAAACGCCGAAATGAAGGGGAGTTGCATCCTCGTACCAATCCCCGATCGCACAGTCCCCAATCGCGGCAAGTTACTACGAGATCAAGGATATGCCGAAACCATCCCCGCCGCCGCCGACTATCACATCACCGAGGATGATACCTTTGTCCTGCTCACCAGCTACGATAACGCCGCCGCCGAAGAAAAAATCTGGTTTGCCAATCCTAACCTCCGGTTTCGTGTTTCCCTGATCAAAACCAGCCAAGGAAGTGGAGTTGTCACAGCATCATTTTCCTCAGAAATTCGTTCACTCCCAGCGAAATAAGCAACTAGAAAACAGCTTATGAATTCAGTTAAAAGCAACGATTTAATCACCCTAGCTCAGTGGATGGCAGGGGATTTTAGTAACTACAAACAATCCTTTGAAAAACCACAACAATTTGCCCATATTCACATCTTATTTCGCCCTTTACCCTTTGAGTTCTTCAATGCGATCGGCTTTTATTCCGAACAAGTATATGACCATGACCTCTGGACACCCTATCGTCAAGGAGTCCACAAACTAATTGACCAAGAATCACAAATTTATATTGAAAATTATAGTCTCAACGATCCAGTACAATACGCCGGCGCAGCACGAGAATTAAGCATTCTCAAAACAATTAAACCAGATTGCATTCAAAGGCGGTACAATTGTTCTATGGTGTTCAAACGAGACGGAGAAATGTTTCGAGGTAGTGTAGAGCCAGGAAACCAATGTCTCATCGAAAAAAGAGGTTGTTCAACCTACCTAATCAGTGATGTGGAAATTACCGAAACAACCTGGAGCAGTCTCGATCGCGGTATGGATATAAATACTCATCAACAGATCTGGGGCTCAGACTCCGGCTCCTTATGGTTTGAAAAGCGCCAAAGCTTTGCAGCAGAAGTACCGTTGGTCTAATTTACGCGGTTGGGCGATCGGTCAGAAAACCCCAAGCATACTACAGTCACACATCTTGCCATCAAAAATTTACAGGCAAAAAGACACCAATTTTGTAGTACAAAAAAACAGTAACATAAACTGTAATATTACAATATGTAAATTTTTCTAATCTAACATCTAATTATGGTAAATTTTCACATAACACAATAGTGGAGATTTTTTAAATGGTTTTTGGACCTGCATCTCGACTTGGAGTCAGTTTATTTGAAGAAACACCATCTTTAGAACTGATGCCAGGACATTCACAAGAAGAAGTAGAAACCATAATTCGTGCTGTCTATCGGCACGTTTTGGGTAATGCCTACGTCATGGAAAGTGAACGAGCCATAATTCCTGAATCGCAATTCAAACGTGGTGAACTCAGTGTACGCGAATTCGTCCGCGCTCTGGCAAAATCAGACGCCTATCGTTCTCGCTTTTTCGACACTTGTCCTCGCTATCGGTTCATTGAACTCAACTTCAAACATCTTCTCGGTCGCGCACCCGATGGCCTAGAAGAAATGAGAACACATAGCACCATTTTAGATACTGAAGGCTTCGAGGCAGAAATTGATTCCTACCTCGACAGCGATGAATATCAAAACGCCTACGGGGAAAATATCGTTCCCTTTTACCGAGGCTACAAAACCCAACCAGGAAAAAACATGGTTGGGTTTACTCATATGTTTGCCCTCTTGCGTGGCGCTTCCAGCAGCGATTTCAAGGGCAGTATTTCTGGAAAAGCCCCTGTTCTCAATAAATTCGTCATTCAAGAAACCCCTTTACCAATCGTTCCCCCTTCCGGTGGCACAGTTGGAGACGGTTGGGCATTCCAAGAGTACGCTATGAATGCACGTAGCCGTGCTGGATTAGGTGCACAAGCAGAAGGCAAAGTTTATCGCATTACAGTAACTGGATATCGCTCTTCAGGAACGACTGTGATGAACAAAGTCTCTAAATTCCGTCGTAGCAATCAAGTATATCTTGTACCATTCGATCGCCTTTCGCAAGAATATCAACGCATCCACAAACAAGGTGGCGTAATTGCCAGCATCACTGCTGTCAACTAAAAACCCCTGAAACTTATGCCTTAACGACTTAGGGAATTTACGTCCCTGAGCGTTTTTAGGCAATCCTTAATTCTCAGTTTTGAAGCATTATTTATTTGTAGGAGAAAGTCAATGAGTGTTGTTTTAGATGCGCCCGTAGAACTTTGGTCTACTAGCAGCTCCGACGATAGACAAGCCGTAATTCGCGCCGTTTACAAGCAAGTTTTGGGCAATCCTCACGTCATGGAAAGCGAGCGCCTAACCGTCGCCGAATCCCAATTATGCGATGGCGGCATGACTGTACGGGAATTTGTCCGTGCTGTAGCAAAATCCGACTTCTATCGTAGTCGGTATTTTGAATCTTGCGCTCCCTACCGCTTTGTCTAACTCAACTTTAAACATTTGTTAGGTCGCGCTCCCTTAGACCAAGCAGAACTATCTGAGCATATCTGCACCTGTATCGAAAAAGGCTACGAGGCAGAAATAGATTCCTACCTCGACAGTCAAGAATACCAAGACAAATTTGGCGAAAATACAGTCCCCAATTATCAAGGCGCAAAAAGTCAAGTCGGACAAAAGCAAGTCGGCTACAATCGCACCCTCTCTCTATATCAAGGTTATGCAGGGGTTGACAGTGCCTTTACCGCTTCTCGCTTAGTAGATTTTGTCGCTGGTAATAGCGGTAACAAAATTACTTTACCAAGCACCGGCGGTCGGATCAGCGCTTACAAAGATGCCACCGAAAAGATGTTCAAAATTTTAGTTAAAGGCGCTAAATTTGATAGCCCTCGCCGAGTGAGTAACACTGAATATCTCGTGTCCGGTGCAAAGATGACTCCGCAAATTCAACGCATTCATCGTGCAGGCGGCAAAATTGTCAGCATCACGGAAGTAGTTTAAGACTTCACAACTTGATGAAGGGAGTATCCCCAAGTCAGTAAATTGACTGTTTGTAGCACAGGCATCTTGCCTGTGCTATAGAAATGGAAGACCAAGATTATCCACAAATCCTGGGAAGTCGTGGTTGTAATAGCTATCACATTTTACTGTCCCGGACGAACATAATTTTTTAGTTTCTCTGGAGCGAGTTAATTATTCGCTCTTTTTATATGAAAAAAAAGCCACAAACTCGATCGATAGAAGAACGAATCAGGCTTTAGTTATCCAGGATAGAAGGGAAAATTCTCTAGTTGGAGCGAGTCGAGGACTGTTTTTCAAATCTCACTCAAATGTCAAATCTCAAATCTCAAATGGTATTACCACCCATAGCTGACAAAAAAATGCAGGCTTGGATCAGAAGTCGCCACTTGATTTTTTCCGGTCAGTTTCTGATTTTTGAAACCCTAGACTATCCAACAGTTGAGCGATTTGAAGAATGTATCATTAGTCTAGGAGGGTGTTTAATTTCTGTGGAACCTACCAAACGAGTTTGGATGGGAAATCATCGACAAGTTATCCTTTATCAAGCCAAAGGAAGTTTACATACACCTCACCATGAACTGCGACAATATTGGTTTAAATATGGCAGTTTTCAGACTAGGTTTGATGAGAGGGTTTAGTAGAAGGAAGAAGGAAGAAGGAAGAAGTCACCCCCCCTGCCCCCCCAAGGGGGGAAATTCAGGAAGAAGGAAGAAGTCACCCCCCCCCTGCCCCCCCTAGGGGGGAAATTCAGGAAGAAGGAAGAAGTCATATCGTTTCCGGCTGCATCGGAATGATTTAACCGCAGAGAACACAGAGGACACAGAGGGAGAGAATAGAGATCTGAATCATTCAGATGCTACCGGATTTGATATCACCCCCCCTGCCCCCCCAAGGGGGGAAATTCAGGAAGAAGGAAGAAGTCACCCCCCCAAGGGGGGAAGGAATAAGGAATAAGGAATAAATAATAAGGAATAAAGAATAAGGAATAAGGAATAAGGAATAAGGAATAAAGAATAAGGAATAAGAAACAATATTTCTGTTACAGTAAAGGAAACTACTGCTCTGTGGTTATGGATATTCACCAAATCGAAGCGTCTCTAGAAAATTCTGATTTTCAGTATCGACTAAAGGCGATCGCAGCTCTCAAAGACTATACACCAGAAATAGCCGTTCCCTTACTAAAATCCAAACTCAACGACCCAGAATTTTTAGTACGTTCCTTTGTCAGCCGAGGATTTGGGCAACAACAAAGCGCCGAATCTTTCGCCGCACTCCTCCAAATCATCAAACTTGATAACACCCCCAATGTGAGGGCCGAAGCAGCGAATTCCCTGTCTCTATTCGGCAGATGTGCTGCGTCTCATTTAGTGCTGACTTTTATTCAGGATGACCACTGGTTGGTGCGTCGCAGCATTCTAGCAGCCCTGGTGGACATGGAGTGCTACAACGAACTTTTTGAAGTTTGTCTCGAAGCATTAGCTGGCGAAGATATGACCACCCAGGAAGCTGCTGTGGATGCACTGGGTGCCTTAGCTGGAACAATTCAGGAACAGGCCGCACTTTCTCAATTATTGACGCTGGCTAATTCTGAGTATGAAGGAATTCGTCAGCACACTGCATCTGCTTTGAAGCATTTTGATACTCCCCAGGCGAAGGATGTTTTGAGTCAACTTCGCCAAGACTCCCATCATCAAGTTGTTGGCGCTGCTTTAGAAAACTTGCTGGAAAACAGTTAAGAAGAAGGAAGAAGGAAGAAGGAAGAAGGAAGAAGTCACCCCCCCCTGCCCCCCCAAGGGGGGAAATTCACGAAGAAGGAAGAAGTCACCCCCCCTGCCCCCCCAAGGGGGGAAATTCACGAAGAAGGAAGAATTTCTTGAATCTCTACTAGGCTTCTCCAATAATTACTGGGGAACAGGCATTTTGCCTCTTCCAGAGTGGCTTTTTTAGATATGTCTACTAAGTCAGAAACCGGGTTTTTATGAATATATAGGCTGGACTGCGAAAATATTGGTAAAAAACCCGGTTTCTTAAATCCCATGGGTACTCAACTTTGACTAAACTGTTTTAACGCAGTGATTAAATAGTCAAAATTCAGACCTAACAAATCCTGTTCTTCTGAACTAAATTGCTGTAAACTGACTGTTTTTAACTGTTCTAATCCACAGAGCATCGCTGGTACGGGGACGCCCAATTCTTGATAAAGTAGCTCCATATTTTTGAGTCCTTCCTGGCTGAGGAATTCAGGATTTTTCCCAGCAACTCCATAGGTGACGGAGCGCAGGAAATGCCAGAAATCTCGCCAACAGGCTTCAGCACGAGCCGGAGGATAGAGGTCATTTCCTGGTTCGGCGATATTCGGAAATTCTGCTAATACCTTTGCCCTGGCATTGGCAACCAAATTAGGAGCTTGCTCTCGCAGCAATTTAGCTTGTTCTACCATTAAAAAATTGTCGGTAACCAGATTTTGAATGCGTTCTAAATCTTCGTCGGTGAGATATTGACCTCGATTGTCTGCTGCTTGAAAAATGGCGATTACTTCATCGGAATAGAGATTGTTCCAAGCGGCAAAACTGACGATTCTCGCTTTGGGAATTAATTCTTTGGCTCTGTCACTTAACTGCATAGTTATTAAAATTGCATTCAGGTAGTTGGAGACAATCCAATTTATAGACTAGAATTATGAGAATATTTATTAAGTTTTATTACAATTATGAAATTAACACAGGCGAATGTGGTAGAAAGTCTTAATTAGACTTATCCCCAACTGTCAAGGGCAGGCCCCATGCCTACTCCACAGGAATTAAGGGGAAATATCTATTACAAAAGTTCGATCGAAAGTTTGGTTTCATAACGAAATATTACTTTGTTAGCCAAAACAGAGACGAGACTTCTGGCGATCGCCTATCATCCTGTATTTAGGGAAAACCTATAAGGGGCTAAATTATCATATATGTTTAAGCCATTTCAGCAATTTTTAGAAAAAGAACTGTCTGAGAATTTTGCACTAGAGAGTCGTCCCATTCCCTCTGGTTTGGAATCAGTGGTGAGTGAAAGAGGCAAAAATCCAGCCACCATTCAAAGTTGGTGCTATCAATGCCCTCAATTGCGAAAAATTCGTTACACCTACATCGATGCTGGGGAAACGGCGCAAATTTTCAACAGCGTTATTTATCCTAACTATAATTACGATGTACCCTTGCTGGGGATAGATTTTTTAGCGTTTGGGAAAAAGAAAATCTTGGTAGTAATCGATTTTCAGCCGTTATTCCGCGATCGCCCCTACATAGACAAGTATATCGAACCATTGACCGAAATTCGCAGTAAATACAGCGCATTGGTACAAGACTTAGAAATGAAGTTTTATGATGCCAACCAGTATTTTTCCAAAAATTTGCTCTTTGCCAAAACCGACGCCGAAACAGTGGTAAACCAATTGTTTCCCGCCTATCAAGAATACGTCCAGTTGTATTGTAAAATGCTACAGCAAGCTTCTGTGCTGAACACTCCCGAAGCAATTCAGCGGATTGTGAAAGCACAAAAAGATTACGACCAGTATAGCGCCGAAAGAGACCCGGCATCCGGGCTATTCAGCAGCTATTTTGGCCATGAATGGTCAGAGAAATTTTTGTACGAGTTTTTGTTTGAAGATGCTGTTCCCTTAGCGATTCCCGCCGGGGCAAAATAAATTAAAAATGACTCTTTATCAGCCTTTTTTAGATTACGCAATCCCACTGATAACGGAACGACTAGACCTAGCTCCTTATCCGATTCCAGCAGGTTTTGAAAGTAAAGAATGTATCACTGGGAAAGGAAAAAAAGAGCAGTTGGTGGTAACAACTAGCCATGCTTTCAAATCCTCAAAACTGCGCCAGATTCGGGCCGCTCACGTTCAGGGTGGTGATGCTCTCCAGGTACTGAATTTTGTAATTTTCCCCCAAATAAATTATGATTTGCCTTTTTTTGGGGCGGATTTAGTAACTTTGCCGGGGGGACATTTGATTGCTTTAGATATGCAGCCACTATTCCATACTCTGGCTTATCAAAAGCAATACTCCGATCCGATTTTACCGCTTTTTAACAAGTATCAAACAGACTTACCTTGGGGTGGGGATTTTCCTGAAGAGGCAAAACAGTTCTTTTCTCCAGCGTTTCTGTGGACTCGTCCCAAGGAAACGGAGGCTGTGCAAACTACGGTTTTTGCAGCTTTTCAGGATTATCTACAAGCTTATCTCGATTTGGTCGATCGGGCCGAACCAGTCACAGATACTCAGAGATTAGCAGAAATCCTTCAGGCTCAACGCAATTATATCAATTATCGTGCTGCTAAAGATCCTGCAAGGGGGATGTTTTTGCGCTTCTATGGTGAGGAGTGGACTGAGGAGTACATTCACGGTTTTCTGTTCGATTTGGAGCGCCATCTGGAACATTGATAGTTGGCTGGGGGCGGGTTTATATGATTACTAATAGAGTAATGAACCGCGAAGGCGCGAAGGACGCGAAGGAAGAGAAAGAAGAAAATGCAGTTCTTCCTTCGCGCTCTTTGCGCCTTCGCGGTTTAATCATTCCGACTAACAAGCCAGACTTTGAGCCGTATTATTACGAGTGAAAGAGTTCCAAGTACCTAACTCTTTTGAACTACGACTGCGAAGCATTGCTCTCGCTTCTTCGGTCAATCCTTGTACTAAACTAAAATCGGCACCAGCAATACTTTTTAATTGTTCTAAATTCGCGCCTGTCAAATCAGCCGCCCGTAAATCTGCGCCCTGTAACTCAGCGCCAATTAATATCGCATTCCGTAAATAAGCGCCAGTTAGCAAAGCATTTTGAAGAGTTGCACCACTTAAGGCTGCTCCCTCTAAATTTGCGCCGGTTAAATCGGCTCCATTGAGATAAGCACCTCGCAGATTGCAGTAACTCAAATCTGCTCCTCTGAGGTTGGCTGTATTCAAGAAAGCCCCACTCAGACTAGCTTTTGGTCCAATTGCTTCTGATTTTTGGTAATTGAATCCTTCTGGCCAAAGGGTCTTGCTATCATATAAAGCTAATTTGAATTTAGCTAATTCTAGGTTGGCATTGAGTAGATTACAACCTTGTAAATCTGCCCGAAACAAATAACTTTCTTGTAAGTTTGCGCCACTCAAATTAGCATCTCTGAGACTAGCCCGTCGTAAATCAACTCCCTGGAGATTTGCACCTTGGAAATTAGTTTTGCTGAGGTTGGCCCCGATTAAGTTTGTCCCGCTTAAGTCAATCCCGGATAAATCCATCTGGCTGAGGTTGATTCCCTGGAGGTTGGTTTGAGCTAGACTTTTACTTTGCTCAACAGCTTGTAAGACTTCTGTGAGAGTCAGGGGTTCTGAGAGGAAAAAAGAGTGTTGATGAAGTGCCATTGGATTTTTTGAAGATTTATTGATCGAATTGCTCAAAGTGTCCGGTGTCATTTATCCTAGGATTTGATTGTTGTGCGATCGCCTTTTGTTAATTGTTCTTAACCAAAATCCGATCCGATTCTCCTCCCATCCCCTTCACAAGGGGAAGGAATGATATAGAGGAGACGGCAGTGCCCATTGGTGTCAACTTAAGGTAAAACCGATAGTCCGACAGGGGTTGAAACCCCTGTCTCAAAGCTAAAGTCCTCTAAAGAGGACTGAAGAACTCATTAGTCCTCTTCAGAGGACTTTCGCTATTAGACAGGGACTTCAGTCCCTGGCGGGCTTTCGGCTTAAGTTGACACCTATGGGCAGTGCCGTTTCCCTACCCAAAATAATATTGTAGGGACACTCCAAGAGCCGTCTCCTAATTACTTGATTCCTCTCCCTAAGTTGACACAGAAATGCTGCTAACACCACCGATGACTATGATGGATTTCTTTCGCAAAAGTGAGGGCGTTTGGTTCACTCAGCGAACAGTCCATAATTTTGATACTGCTGCTGCTGATGAGTCGGGAGAATCTAATGTCATCATTGATGTCTTGTCCATAGATGATCCCAGAGTCTTAGAAGTTTGTCAACAGCAGAATGTAGATCCCGCTTTAGTGAGTGGGGGATGCAGTTTTATGTGGCAGGATAATTTGGATGATGCTAGCCCCAACCAAAATTATGCTGCAATTCTGATCGATGTACCCAATCCCAATAACCCAAAGATGGGCAAGTTTCTGCGAAATCGCGGCTACGTTGAAGGCATTCCGGTAATTGGTATTTACAATTTTGCTGAGGATGGGGTGTTGACTATTGAGACGGAATATGAGACAAATCAAGGACAGGAACGCTGTTGGTTTATTAACGATCATTTTCGGGTACGGGTGATGACCGTTCAAATGAGCAATGGGGTTAAACAAATGGCATACTGTTCTGAGCGTCGTTGTATTTCTCAGTCGGTTTTAGAAGAGATGTTGGAACGCAATCGCTTGAGAGTTTCTGGGGCGGCTGCGGTGTGATGTTAAAGCGATTTAGGGTTTGGTGCGGGCGGGTTTATGAGATGATTGGTCTTGGGCAATTATTGTTGGTAAAACCCGCCCCTACGGCAATTTGGCGGGGGCGGGTTTATGAGATTATTGGTTTTGGGCAATTATTGTTTGTAAAACCCGCCCCTACGGCAATTTGATTTGTTTAACTAGACACGATAGCCTAATTTTTTTACCTGTTATCAAACTATCAAAACTATGTCTGAAAACGAAGAATTAACACCATCTGAGAATGATGAATCTGCCGAAGATTCAACCGAAAATTCGACTGAGACAGATGCTGAAGAATTGGTGGAAGTGATTGCGGAATTTGAGCGGTATCGGGAACGTTTGGTGAGTGAGACGATTGCAGCCGCACAAAAAGCAAAACTTCCCCAGAAACCAGCCCTGGCTAAAATTGAGCCGGAACTTGCTAAAATTGATGCTGGACTTGAGAGTCTCCGCGCTCAATTGGCTGGTATAACTACTAATAATTAGGTGACAATGATGGTGAATGCTGGTGTTCAATCTCAGGACGATCCAATTTTATTGGCTCATGCAGAAACAGATGCTTTTCTGCGGGAAGTTACTGAACAAATAGATTTAGATACTTTCGATCCTGATGATGCGGAAAGTTTGAAGCGGTTGGTTGAATGTTTGGGAGATACGCGGGGGATGACTAGATTGCGTTTCGCGGAAACTTTGGCGGAAATTGGTGAAGCTGCGACTCCTGTTTTGTTGGATGGTTTGGCAAATCATGCTAATCCGGTGGTGCGACGCGCGGCGGCTAAAACTTTGACTTTGATTGCCGATCCAACTGCGGTTCCTCATTTAATTCATGCTTTGTTGAATGATGAGGATACGGTGGTTAAGGGTTCATCCATTGGGGCGTTGGCGAGGATTGGGGAACCTTCTGTGCAGGCTTTGTTGGATATTTTAGCATCGAAGGATTTGCCGGAAAGTACGATCGGTCATGCTGCTTGGGCGTTGGCGTTTATTGGGGCGGGGGCGAAGGAGTATTTGTATCAAGCAATAGCCTCTGATTCGTCTGTGGTGCGTGGTGCGGTGGTTGGTGCGATCGCCAAAGTTGCACAGGAAGAGCCCAAAGCGGAGTTATTCGAGATTTTGGTTAAGTCTCTGACGGATGTGGATGTTGATGTGCGTTGTGAGGCGGCGGCTGCTTTGGGAAATCTGGCTTATAAGCCTGCAATCCCCAACCTGATTGAGTTACTGGATACCGATGATGGGGAAACTCGCAGGGCGGCGGCCTTGTCTTTGATGAAAGTAGGCGATCGAAGTGCGATCGAACCACTACAAGCTGCATTAGCCAAGGAATCGGAAGTGGCGATTCAAGGTGTGATTAAGTTGGCAATTTCTCAAATTAAGTAAAAACATGACTGAATCTGGAACCGGGCGGATGTTGCTTTCTCATAATTTTGATATACCAGAAGGTGTTTTTCCGCCCTTAAGTCGGGAAGATTTGACTTTGGTATTTGCTGAGGGTTTAAGTCAATATCCTGAGATTAAGTGTCGTCAATTAAATCATGCTCATTGGATGGTAGAAGTTTTATTTTCTACTGATGATTTTGCTCCGCCTCAAGTTGGGGAATTTTGCGCTGAAGCTTTGGTGAATAAGCGGATGAGTCAAGGGAAAGCCGATGATTCTTTTCCTGATATTTTGATTTTAGCGGGGTTGAAGAAGACTCCGCCATTGAGTAGCGATGTTGAGGCGCTGCAAACGGGAGAATGGGGGGTTGATGTGGTGGAAACTCAGTCTGCTGAGAGTTTCTTGATGGCGATGGGCTGGGAGGAGAAAACATCCGGGAAAAGTATTGAGGATGTTTTTAAGGTTGAAAGGAGAAAAGGGTAAAAGGATAAAAGGCTGAGTTAACCAGCCGTGATATCTTTTTGATTGATACTGTTGAAACAACAACCAAACGTCACTCGATACTTAGTCTGCTATTTTTAAACTTTCCTCATCATCTTGTTCTGGTAAATCTAAAGCAATCATTAAAGCACGATTAAGTTCGGCAATTTTTGCCTCTGAAACCTTTCCCAGCATTTGCAAAAGTCTAGTTTTTGCCAATACCCGCACTTGATCCGCTTTAACAATTGAATCCCTTTCTAATCCTCCATCAGGAGCTTTAATCAAAACCTGAGATGGAAAAATGCGCTTGTTTTGTTGATAAGTGGTACAGGGAACTGCCAAAACGACTGGACTACTAGCATTAATTACGTCGCGACTGACTATAATCACCGGACGATTTCCCCCTTGTTCAGAACCTTCCACAGGA
This sequence comes from Microcoleus sp., assembly GCF_041354475.1. Taxonomy (NCBI): domain Bacteria; kingdom Bacillati; phylum Cyanobacteriota; class Cyanophyceae; order Oscillatoriales; family Microcoleaceae; genus Microcoleus; species Microcoleus sp. The sequence goes on along the minus strand of NZ_JBGJZU010000102.1, from coordinate 5,716 downwards.
TCGAGACGAGCTAAATAAACCTCTCCTCTTTTCATTCTTGAGACTCCGCTAATTTAAAAGCCTCCCAAGAAGCTGTAGCAAATTCAGCCTCCATCTGTAAAACTTCAGCTTGATATTCTGGATCGCTTGTCATTTCTGCTAGTGCTTCATCAATTTCAGCTCGTTTCAGCGCTGCTAATTCTCGACAAATAGCCCGCATAATAAATTCATCACGACTCTTGGCTTTTCCCTGGTTTACTGCTTTATCAGTCGCTTCTAGTAAATTAGCAGGGAGACTGATTTTTGCTTCAATTGTAGGATTAGACATGAAAATCACTCCTAAATGAAACCTGAATGTTCTCTAGATATCTATCTTAACTCTTTTTTTCAAAATAGTGATGGATTAGGCGATCGAGGATGTTTTAAGGTTGAAAGGAGAAAAGGGTAAAAGGGTAAAAGGTGAAAAGTTGCTTGGAAAGTAAAAGCTAAGTCCCGAAGCGCTGATTTTGAAGTTCACCACACTATCTATCTCCCGTAGATTAAATGATTGAACTGAAGTTTATTGGGTCTACTAATTTTCAGCATCCTATCAGGACGGTCATGAATCTCAGTTAAACGGTCATTAGTCTCAGTTGAGCGATTATTGCGTGTTTTTCCTTTGGAAATGGGAATATGACCGATACTGACAAAACGATATTCATAAGCATCAAGGAAGTTTTGTTGATGCCAAAATGCTTTGCCGATTTCCTTACAATAGTCAACAAAGCATTTTGCGCCCGTTAGTTGCTGCTGGATAATGTTTTTAGTCTTGCCTTTCTTTTTCTTCATCTCAATACAAAAGATGATTTTTTCTGTGGGAGTATCAGCAACGATCGCAAAATCAGCGCGTTTGCACTGACCTTTTGAGCTGGTAAAAATCTTGCTTGGTGCTGGGAAAGCATCGGCTTTAATGACAATAACTTGAGCATCATCAGGCATTCCATCAATCGTTACAGAATAGTCAGCAGGCGGAGGTTCCTTGAGTATAACTTGCTTTTTACCTTTGTGTTCTTCCAATGGAACTGTAGCACTTTCTTGAATCATCTCTTTGAGGATAGCAATATCAGACATCAATCCTCACCCCAAACAATCGCTTCCTGAATTCTGTTCATCGTTTCAATAGTTGTATCAAAACTGCGGGCTTCAATACCCATTTCTGGATCAATATCCGCTGGTGTCAGGGTTTGACATTTATTTGTTTTTGTCTTCCCTGCCTCTTCTGCAATATAAACTTTGATTTTGTCAGACGAAATTAGTTCTACTTCCCGATAACCTTCTTCTTCAGCAATTCGCTTGAGATGAGGTTTATCATGGTTAAGCATAATCAATGTATTCAGTTCTTTAATAATGTAATCACTGTGGGTGGTAATAAAAACCTTAATACCCAGATTTACCAGTCTGGCAAATAGACGTGCGACGCGACGCTGGTTTTCAGGATGTAGATTCAATTCTGGTTCATCTATCATCAATAAATCGCCAATTTGAGCCTCATGTTTGAGGTAAAAACCGATGTCTAATAGAGAACGCACAGCACTAGAACTTTCATCCATAGAAAGCTTGAGCCGTTTACCCTTCGGCTCGTAATAAAGTTCATCATTACGAGTGACTGTATATTTACCGCCGATGATGTCAGCGAAATCTGTCAATATATCAGGATGGTTTTCCGCAATGAAACTGCTTTTTTTGACAATGGTTTCCAGTTCCCTCGTAAAGTCAACGTTTGTCTTGATCGGCAGGGCATAGTCCTGATAAGCCTTAAATAAAAGCTCCATTGGATTGATATTATTGTTGCCTTGACCCATTTCGTCAAGCAATCTATTGCGGGCAAAATTCAATTCTTTGCGAAAAATTGCGGCACCTGTTCGCTCTGCACTAGCGATGAAAGGGCGAGGAATAATTGTAGCAAAAATGATGTCTTTTAGTGCATCGGCAATAGTGTGCTTCAGTATTTCGTTGGGAAATTTTACCTTTTCTTTCTCAACTAGGAGGGTGACAACTAATTCTGTACTCTCTTGACTTTTGGTCATTGAGAAGAATTCGACATTTGTAGATCCTAATGTTGACTGAAATCTGCTTGCCAAGCTAATATTTTTGATGTCTAGGGTGACTTGAAACTCTGTGTCTTTAAATCGTTTAGCCGGCGCTGCAAAAATCTGAGGTAATTGCTGTGTATAAGCCTGACAACCTTTAGCAATAATTTGCTGTGCCTGTTTTACATATTCTTGTATATCCAGACGAATTACGCCGTCAGCAAGGAGTTGCTGGATTTTATCGTCGTTGATTTCGATCGCCAACATCCGCCGCCAAGTAAACAAAAAGCCAAACAGTGCATAGGTAGCGTAGGTTTTACCGGTATTGTTGCCGCCACAAATAATTGTCAACTCGCCAAGGGTGAATTCAGCTTGTTTTAGGGCACCAAGATTTTTGACTTTAATTTTCATTGGTGTTTTCCTTAGATTGCATCGCCAACAAATCCGCTTCGATCGCACAAACCAAGCTAAACAGCCAGCGCCTTGATACTTTCTTGGGTATCAGGAGGGATCTTTTGCCAACCCCTGGCAATGTTAATATTCATATTGGTTTGAGCAATATCTAACAATGTATCATCAATTGAATGTGTTTGATTTTCGCGCAACCAAATTAAAATTTCCGCTAAATGCCAGACAGAGTGGGCACCTTCATAAACGGGAATCGGAAATTTTGAGTCGTTTTCGAGGGTGAGATTTGTCATGTGCTGTTGAGTGTACCCCAGAATTTTAGCTGCATCGGTCAAACCAACAAAATCTGGTGCTGCTTCAATTAGACTGGCACCTGGAACAACTCTTTTGACATCATTAATCGCAGTAGAAATAGCTTCATAAGCCGACGATGCCTCGCGGATGAAATTTAGTGCGACATATTCTTTATTCCCAACTCCGATTAAGGCGTCATCACAGCCACCTTCATAAAGTCTGTCAATAAAATCATCAGGATCTGCTAGGGAATTTCCTAGATTAAACTTCACTGTAAAATCATACTCGTTCATTTTTTATTCCTCCTCTGGGGAAGACTCATTGACATCGTTATGCTTTGTGCAGTTATCTACTACTCGGCGAATTTGTTTTCCATGATTCCCTGAGTTTTTTGGGGTACTCCAAATACTAGATATACAAAAAATCCCGCTTCTACACTCTTTATTGTTGTAGGGGCAGTAGATTTTTCCCCAAGCATGAGAACCACCAACATCAACGCGCCATCCATTTTTTTCAGCGTATCTCAACGCATCCTCAACTTCTGGCTTTGGGTGAGTTTTTCTGACCATTACAATTTTTGCTTACAAATCATTCAACACACAACCATCAACCTAACTATTCTGCACGCTTATAATTCATTACCAAATCCAACCGCGATAAAGAACTTGTCGCTGATTCCCGCACATAAGAATCCACGGTTTCGTCATTGGCAAATGTGGTGAGAACTTCTACACAACGTCGATCGCCCACAGAAGCCAATGCACTCACAATCGCCACCTGTACCGCCACATTATCCGTTGTTTTCAGCGATTCCACCAAAATCTCAAACGCAGACGAACCCATCTGCCCCAAGGCCATCACGGCTGCAATATGCACCACAGGATTAGCGTCATCGATCGCCTTTTTTAACCCCTGCAAGCCCACTTCCGGGAAAGGCAAATCTGGATAATTTATCGCAATTTGTGCTAATGCTTTCGCTGCACTCCCTCGCACAGTCACATTTTCGCTGTTTAATAATGCTTCAACTACCGATGGTACCGCATCCTCGCCGATCGCACCCAAGGCCTTCACAGCCGCCCGACGATAGGTGACATCTTGATCATCTAAAATGCCCACCAGTCGAGAAATTGTATTCTCATCGCGGGAATCGGCAATTTCAAACATTGCCCGATCGCGCATATGAGGATTCGGGTGTTTTAATTGTTCAAACAAAGCATCTGTTGTCATGGTTTTTGGGGTTTTAGGTATTCTAATTAGGCTGAATTAAGATATAGCATTTCTCAGGTAGGGACACGGCACTGCCCATTGGTGTCAACTTAAGCCTAAAAGCCCGCCAAGTCTGTCTGTGGGCCCGCGAGTCCAACCGGGGTTGAAACCCCTGTCTAATAGCTAAAGTCCTCGGTCGAGGACTAATGAGTTGAAAATTCTTCTCTTCAGTCCTCTTGAGAGGACTTTAGCTTTGAGGCAGGGGTTTCAACCCCTGGCGGACTATCGGTTTTACCTTAAGTTGACACCTATGGGCACTGCCGTTTCCCTACAGCTATATTTCGGATGGTACAGAAGTATAAGCATCTATTTTAGCTTGAACCAACCAATCCTGGTCGGCCGCAGCGATCGCATAACCACTGACATCACCAAGTTTTTCGAGTGCCATTAATGCAGCATACTTCAAATCCCAGATTTTAGTTTCCAGACAGGCTTTCAATTCTGGAATGGCACGTTGTTCTCCGAGTTCCCCCAGGGCGATCGCAGCCGCCGCACGGGATTTCTGAAACTGGGGTTGGGAGTTATTCAAAGCTTCCAATAACAAATCGTAGGCGGCCGAATGTTTTAACCAACCAAACAATTTTACCACATGAAAATGCGCTCCATAGTCATTATTTGCTTCTTCGGCAAAGGTGGCAAACAAAGCTGCTGGTGCTTCCTCTGAGTAATGTTCGAGAATTGTCTTAGCTGCTAAATAGCAACGTCCAAAATCTGTTTCGTATAACTGGCGAATCAAAAACGATAAATCTGGTAATTTTTCATAACTATGCACTAAATCTAAATCGGCTGGATAGTCTCTTAAGGTTTGTTCCAAATAAGGTTGAATGGTGGCAAAGGTCAGGGATTTGTCAGCAATTCCTGCTGATGCTAACATCCTAATTCCTCTCAGCCGAAACACTAAAGATACGGGACATCTGGCAATATTGGGAATTGCATCGTAGTAACGCGCATCAATCAAATCTTGGATGGATAATCTGCGCCCTAGGACATTTTTGTGTTGCAACATGGCGACAACTTTGCCCATTTGAGAAAAGTCTCTGGTTAGGCGACAAATTGCGGCGATCGCAGAACTAGCAGTCGGCGGGTCAATATCATCGACAAATCTGCGAATTCTTTCTAAAGCTGGAGCATAATCTAATTTTGTCAGAGTGTGGATAATTACGCGGTAAGTTTGTCCCGGTTTATCCAGCAATTGAGCAACTTCTTCTAAAACATCGGCATCTTGAGTACCAATTTCGCCGATCGCCCAAACCGCATTTTCCACAGTGTAACAGTCATTATCGCTCAAACAGGTGCGAATCACGGGCAATGCTTGCGCAGCTTGCAGTCTTCCCAAAGTTTCTACCGATTTGCGGCGCACAATCCGATTTTCTAACACCGGATCGGTTTGCTGTACTGCTCGCATCAATGCCGCGATCGATCGATCTGTGGAGAAATTGATCAAGTGGGAAGCAGCGATGTAGCGGGAATCTTCTTCGCCAATTTCAGCTTGGGGCGTATCTAAAAGGGCGATCGCCTGGTCTTCTGTTAAATTAAAAAAACTAAAAAATCGTTTATCCATAAAATTATATTAGAAGGAAGAAGGAAGAAGAACCCCCCCCAGCCCCCCCCAATGGGGGAAGGAATCAGGAAGAAGGAATCAGGAAGAAGAACCCCCCCCAGCCCCCCCCAATGGGGGAAGGAATCAGGAAGAAGGAATC
>NZ_JBGJZU010000101.1:0-20280 GCF_041354475.1 Microcoleus sp. | reverse complement strand
TCAACCGACTCAAGCAATTTCGTCGGATCGCAACCCGATATGAGAAGCTGGCTGCAAATTATACAGCCATGATTACGATCGCCTGTATCTGGTTATGGTTGTAGTTTGAAAACACGCCCTAGGGGGGATCAAAATCTAAGAATCAAACAGCAGTCTGCTACTCGTTACCAGGCTCTGCCTGGTAACGCAGATCCAGAGGCTCTGCCTCCCATTTCGCTATTCGATATTTACGGTGTGAGGATCATGTCTAAATTTTTGTTTTTCCAAATCCTGCTGACAGCAACGCCAGCCTTTTTTTGTATTCATTTGCTGCATTCTCCGGCAAGCTCTGCTGCGGAAAATTTGATTTTGCAAACCGAGGAAGCAACCACCCAAACAGCCGAACTACCACAGGACAAATTAGCAGCATCACCAGAGGCGATCGCACCAACTCAAACACAGATAAATCCTGCGATAACGCCAGAAAAAACCGCAAATATCGAACTCGAAAAACTTCCGCCAACTGAGAATATTCCCGTCGCTACCGACAGCGAAAAACCTGCCGAAATATCTCAAAACAGCGAAATAAAGCAGACAGAAACAACAGCCCAAACATCCGGCGCATCTAACGACTTAGCAGAATCAATTCAAACAGAGCAAAATCCGGCTACAACTATCACCGATATCCCACAAATAGATAGCCTAGAAATCAACGACGCTTCCCAAATCGAGCAAGTCACCTCCGTTTCCCAACTCAGCGATGTCAAACCCACAGACTGGGCATTTCAAGCACTGCAATCCTTAGTTGAACGCTACGGCTGTATCGCAGGATATCCTGACGGAACCTTTCGCGGAAATCGAGCCATGACGCGCTACGAATTTGCCGCCGGCTTAAATGCGTGTCTAGATAAAGTTACGGAATTAATCAGAGCCGGAGGTTCTAATTTAGTCAAAAAAGAAGATGTAGAAAAAGTCCAAAAACTGCAAGAACAATTTGCAGCCGAACTAGCAATCCTACGCGGTAGAATCGATGTATTAGAAGCTCGCACATCCGAGCTAGAATCCAATCAATTCTCGACCACAACTAAACTCAATGGTACGGTTTGGTTCAACCTGACATCAGCATTTCCCACAGGCGATATCACTGCTGAACGCAGCCGCACCGCGCCCGGTAGTGCCTTTGCTCCTCCAACTCGCGATGCCAATAATCGACCGACTCGCGTCGAACGCGATCGCCCGGAAACTACTTTTAGCTACTACGCTTTTTTGACCCTAAATACTTCATTTACAGGCAAAGATTCCCTGGTAACTCAGTTAGTATTTGGGAACGGCAACTCGCCTGCAAATGAACTCGTATCAGCGGGTTTTTACAACTCTTGGGGAACGCCGTTTTTAGATCAAACTGGCGTACCGACGGCAAATACTGTGGGAATTCGCGAGATGTCTTACACGTTTCCAGTGGGAGATAAGGTGCAAGTTGCGATCGGACCGCGGTTAAACTATTATCGCTATTTTGACGGCAATCGCTTTACATTTTTCATGAAAGGAGCGACGAGTTTTAACTCCAACGGCAGTACACTGTTAAATGCAGTCGATCGCGGATCGGGCGCTGCCATAACTTGGCAAATTGCCAAACCGCTGAAATTCACCGCTGCTTATATGGCGGAAAATACCGAATTTTTGAATCCTGCGGTATTTAATACCGCTAGCAATCCCAGCGATGGTTTGTTCAACAGTTCCAACACGATGACAGCGCAGTTGGAATACGCCCCCAGCAACTCTTTCAATCTGAGACTGATTTACGCGCGATCGAGCCTCAAACCTTATAATGGATTCATCGGCGGAGCAGTGGGCGAACCACTCCCTTACGGCTATGCAGATGACGGTTTCGGGGGGAAAGTTAGAGACTCCGGCGCTGATACTTTTGTAGTTAATTTTGATTGGTTGCTGAGCCGTAATTTTGGTTTATTCGGGCGGTATTCCTACGGACAACTTGAGGTAAATCCAGTAAATCGCGATCGCTCTGGCGGAGATATTAAGGTACAATCTTTTCAAGTCGGCATGGGATTTCCCGATTTGGGAAAAAAGGGCGCATTGGGAGTAATTTCATTTGTGGTTCCCCAGGATTACATATCCGGCCGCAGATTTTTGCTCTCAGGCGGGGGTAATGGAGGTACTCAGTACGAAGTAGAGGGTTCGTACTACTACCCGATTACGAATAATATTGCGATCGTCCCGGCATTTTATGCTATCTTTAATGCCAACAATTTTGATGGCAACCCCACCGTATTTATCGGAAATCTGCGCACTCAGTTTAGCTTTTAAGCTAGTGCTTTCCCGACAGTCCGACAGGGGTTAAAAACCCCTGTCTCATAGCGAAAGTCCTCTCAAAGAGGACTAAAATGAATCGCAGTTTCCATCAACCTCTTTAGTCGGTTTCAACCGACTTTCGCTTTGAGGCAGGGGTTTAAACCCCTGCCGGAATGCTGCCGTACTTCGTCCAAGCGCGTGGTTGTTGGCACCTGCGGGCCAAGCTCAAGTCCCTACAGACGTGTCACCTGCAATCTATGCCTACCTGCTACAGAAGCTTCAATGTGCTGTATGATTGATAATGAGTCAGCCAAAACATCCTGTTACATAACATAAAAATATGAGTTTTGATGCTGAATTAACAATTTTTAACAATACAGAATTTACTGTAGTTTGAACTTAAGGATAAGTAATTTTGGGCCTGTCATTTCGCGCGATTCGCCGCACTCAATCCCTCCACGAGCAAACATACCAAGCTCTCCGAACTGCTATCCTGTCGGGAGAATTAGCAGGTGGAGAACGATTGATCGAAACACAACTGGCCGAAATGTTAAACGTCAGCAGAACTCCAGTGAGAGAAGCTTTGTGCCAACTGCAACGAGAGAATTTAGTCACCGCAGATCCCCATCATGGATTGCGAGTTGCTAGCTTGTCGATCGCCGATGCTGCGGATCTTTACGATTGTCGCATCGCTTTGGAACAATTGTCAGCAGCCGGGGCTAGTCAAAATGCGACAGAGGCTCAATTGAAACAACTCGAATCCATCGTCTCTCAAGCAGAAAATAACACACAAGTGCGATCGGGCGAACTGACAAACTACCAATTGCTTTACGCAGACTATCAATTTCACCGATTGCTAGCCCAATGTTCCGGCAATTTTTGGTTAGTAACTTTATTAGATCAGGTATTTGACAAAATGATCTTAGTGCGACTCCGTACAATGGAATACAATCCGGGAGTATTGGAAATCCGCACCGAACACCGCCACATTTTTGAAGCCGTCATCGAACACAATCCCGTCGCAGCAGCCCAAGCAATTAAAGAACATTTAATTGCCAGCAAAGCGCGGGTAATCAAAGAAATTCAGGAGATAGAACAAACAACAAACAACAAATAACAAATAACAAATAACTTATATGCCACAAAATTATCCAAGAGACTTAATCGGTTACGGTCAAAATCCCCCAGACCCTAAATGGCCCCAAGAAGCCCGCATAGCCCTACAATTCGTGATTAATTACGAAGAAGGCGGCGAAACCTGCATCCTCCACGGAGATTCATCTTCAGAAACATTTTTATCCGAAATTGTCGGGGCCCTCCCCTTATCCGGGCTGCGGCACATGAACATGGAATCCTGTTACGAATACGGCAGTAGGGCGGGTTTTTGGCGGCTGCACCGGATGTTTACTTCCAGGGGAATGCCACTCACAGTTTATGGCGTAGCAATGGCATTAGAAAGGCATCCCGAAGCAGTAGCAGCAATGCTAGAAGCCGATTGGGAAATTGCCAGCCACGGCTACCGCTGGATAGATTATAAGTATTTTGGGCAAGAGGCGGAACGGGAGCACTTGCAAAAGGCGATCGACCTTCATACCCAAGTTACGGGTAGCCGTCCCCTCGGCTGGTATACCGGGCGCACGAGCCCTCACACTCGCAAGCTAGTAGTGGAGGAAGGCGGGTTTCTCTACGATGCCGATAGCTATGCGGATGATTTGCCTTACTGGGTGTATGAGGGCGGCAAACCCCACTTGGTAATTCCCTACACCCTCGACAACAACGACATGAGGTTTGCCACCAGTCAGGGGTTTAATTCCGGGGATCAGTTTTTTGCTTACCTGCGGGATACTTTCGACCTACTTTACGCCGAGGGCGAGAGGGCACCGAAGATGATGAGTGTGGGGCTGCACTGCCGTTTGGCGGGGAGGCCGGGGCGGGCGACGGCCCTGGGGCGTTTTTTGGATTACGTGCAGCAGCACGACAAGGTGTGGGTATGCCGCCGTATCGATATCGCCCGACACTGGCATCAACATCACAGGGCGATCGATTCTTGAAACTGCCTCCACTTTCGACAGCGAGGCAGAGCCTCTGGACATGGGTTCCTAGGCAGAGCCTAGGAACCAGCTAAACGCATATCGCTCTTGCTCTGCCTGCACTTTCGACAGCGACGCAGAGCCTAGGAACCAGCTAATTCCATGGCGCAACTGCGGTCTAATTTGGCCCTTTACTAGCTTTATAAGCGGCCCACCCACCGCGGTGGGAAATATCTTCCCACTGGTACTTTTCAATCAACTCCTGGGGGTACAAGAAAGCCGTCAACACTTCCCCGTCCTCCAAAACTACATCCGATGGATACATATGTGGCGGTTCCCCCACTGCAAGCTGTTCAAATTGATCCGAGGTTAATTCGTACACTTCCCCCGGAATCGATACACCGGAGGTAGCCACTTCATAAATTGCAGGATGCCAGCCATTTTCTGCTGAATGCAGGCGGTAAATCGGACGAGTTTTTGCTTCTCTAATAAACTTGGCATCTCCGAGGTTGCTGTTGTCTGGCTGACCCCGAAGGGCTGAACCGCAAATGAACACTCGTTTGGCTGCAATTGCTGTTTGATTCATATCCACACCGATAAAAAATTGTGCTCTTTTGTACTGTTAAATCGCTGCGATCGCCTTTATTCTGCCTGCTGTATTTTGCCGACAGTAGTTAAATTACCAAAGCCATCGATTTTGGTAGACAAGGCTACATTATGTAGCCCATTTAAATGCTATTAAATACAGTATACAACGATTAGTTAAATCAATCAATAGCAGAAATTTAAATGACAATTACATTAACACTTGCAGTCAACGGAGCGCGCCTCAACCGCAGCATCGCCCAACTCGCCCAAATCGGCAAACTGCCGGGAGGAGGTGTCAGTCGGGTAGCATTTACCAAAGCAGATTTGCTCGCCCGCCAACTCGTGGAATCTTGGATGGTAGAAGCAGGGATGACAGTTCGCATTGATGCGGCGGGAAATATTATCGGCCGGTATCCCGGAAAGCGGGATGGTGCCGCCCTAGCCACAGGTTCTCACATCGATACCGTGCCTGTGGGCGGCCACTACGACGGAGTTTTGGGAGTTTTGGCAGGAATTGAAGTGGCGCGGGTACTGCACGAAAATAACCTATGCTTGGAACATCCGATCGAGACGATCGTATTTACTGACGAAGAAAACACAGTTATCGGCTGCAAAGCAATGGCCGGAAATACAGTCAGCAATGCAGAATATTACCAGCGCAGCGACGGTACTTCCATTCAAACTTGCTTAGCACAAATTGGCGGAGATTGGTCAAAAATTGCCGAGGCAAAACGCCATCCTCAAGAAATAGCAGCTTTTGTAGAACTCCATGTCGAACAAGGAGGCGTTTTGGAAACTACGGGGGATGAAATCGGCATAGTTCAAGGCATTGTCGGACAGTACCGCTACGCAGTCACGGTAACAGGCCGCCCCAATCATGCCGGTTCCACACCCATGCACGATCGCAAAGATGCCCTAGTAGCTGCTGCACAAATGGTACTAGCAGTCAACAAGTTGGGAGTAGAAACACCGGGCGAACAAGTAGCAACGGTAGGTTACTTAAACGTGTCGCCGAATGCTACAAATATTGTACCAGGAAAGGTGGATTTTAAAATCGACTTGCGCGATATATCTCAAACTAATTTGGCAGAATTGTTAGTTAAAATGAAACAGGAGTTTGCAGCTATTGCTGCTGCTACCAAAACCGAAGTTGAAATGACCGAAATGCTGCACGTATTGCCGACATTAGCAGCGCCAAAAATTCAAAATGCGATCGCCGAAGTTTGCGGGGAATTAAGCTTGACTTCGACGCATTTAATCAGCAGGGCTGGACACGATGCTCAAGAAATCGGACGGTTTGCGGATATGGGGATGATTTTCGTGGCTTCTCGCGGCGGGATTAGCCATGCGGAAGATGAGTATACTTCCCCAGAACAGTGCACTCAGGGAGCAAATGTGCTGCTGCAAACCTTCTTAAAACTCGATCGGCTTTACAGCTAGGGCGATCGATAATTCATCAGAGTTGCAGGGCATCATTAAAACGTGATAATAAACGAGTGCTTCGCTAACGTAGCTGTGTCCGCACTACATATATTGTGCCTGCGTAAGTCCTGTTAGTTAAAAATTTTCCTGAGAAGTTACCAAAAGAATAGTAATCTAGATAGCGTCTTGGCTAAATAATTTTTAGTTATGAAATTAAATCGGTCTGGTATTTCTAAATGGATGACAATCCTATTTGCTGGTATTTTAATCACTTTCGCCTTGCCTTTGTTGGCGAGAGAGATTCAACTACCTGGGAGTCGCTGGGTAGAAGTACGGCAAATTAGGGGAACTGTAACGTATCAAGGAAGACCAGCAAAAGTGGGCGATCGCCTGACAACAGCAGGTCAGCAAATCTCCACAGGCAAACAATCGAGCGCGGTTTTAGGGGTAGACACTGGCATCGCTACGATTAGTCTAGCAGAATTAAGCACCGTCCAAGTTAAAGGTCTGTCCGTTGCTGTCAATGGAGGTAGAGTCACCCTGCTGTCAGTCCCCGCAGGATTGGCAAGAGTTTCGGCCCGACGCTTAACTAACCCCAATTCGCGCCTAGAAATTAACAGCCCAGCCGGAGTTGTGGGCGTCAGGGGGACTGAGTTCGCCGTGGGTGTAGGTCCAGAGGGAAAAGCCGCAACTTCCCTATTTGAGGGGACGGTTGACGCTAGCGCTCAAGGGCAAACTGTGAAGATAGAAAAGGGCTATGCTTCCGTCACTTTTCCCGGCAATCCTCCCGCTCCACCCCAGGCATTTAAAGAAAATCTGAACTATGAATTGATCAGTTTATCAGCCATCAGTCAAGACAAAGTTCGATGCATTTTTACTGTCGATCCGCTGAATTTAGTGTATTTAAACGGCCAACCCTTAAAGATGGATCGAACAGGTAGAATCGACGAGGTAGTGCCGAGGCCAGCTAACTCTGACTACTGGCTAGTTGTTCGCAGTCCGGTGGGAAATGAGGTATCTTATGAAATCGGTGCAAGTTTACTTAAGAAATAGGCAATGACTAAATTAATAATGCCTCGTTTGCGAGTTTTTTTTGCCCGCAGCCAATCCTTACTGCCGGGAGTTGCTGCCGCTATTATTTCCTTGGGCGCGCTGCATTTGGATGGCTGGAAACCGCTGGAACAACTGAGTTATAACAGCCTGTTTCAACTTCGCGAAAGTGGAATTTTACCCAAACCTATTTGGGAGAAACGAGTGGTGGTCATTGCCATAGACGAAGCAAGTTTAAGCAAGTTGGGGAGATTTCCGTTTTCGCGCGATCGCTACACTCAATTATTACAAGCCCTTTCCCCTGCTAAACCCGCAGTCGTTGGTTTCGACATTATTTTTGCCGAACCCAGTCCTAAAGACGACCAATTTGCAGACGCTATGAGTGCCATAGGTAATGTAGTGTTAGCCAAGGCTGCGGATGACCAAAAAAAACTGCTACCAATTGTACCAACTTTAGAAGCCGTAGCTGCCGATACAGGCCATATTTTGCATAACTCAGACACAGATGGAATCGGTCGTCAAGCCATCCTGTGGGTGCGAGATATTCCCTCATTGGGAATTGCCATGCTGCGCGTTTACAACGCCGACAAGCAACCGCAATCTGGAGGGCTAGAAAAATTTTTATCACCGCCTAATAACGGCAGTCTAGAATTTCAGCAGGCTTGGATAAATTGGCCTGGAAAAGTGCAATATTTACCGACTTATTCGTTTGCTGATATTCTGGAAGGTAAAATTCGCCAAGATGCTTTTAAAGACAAATTAATATTAGTAGGTACGACGGCAACAGGTTTAGATCCCTTGCGGACTCCTCTCGATCGAATTCCACCAACCAGTGGGATTTACCTTCATGCCGCAGTTCTTGATAACTTGTTAAACAACCGACTGCTGCAATCTTTACCTGACTGGAAAAGTTGGCTGATATTACTTTTAATTGGGCCAATTACTAGCGGGACATTATCGAAATCTGGGCCCAGGGCACGAATTGCGATCGCGATCCTTCTCCCCCTAATTTGGTATGCAGTTTCTTTCTTATTATTTACGTTTAATTCTCTACTAATGCCTATCGCTGCACCGATTGGTACGATCGTCTTAGCTGGAATTGGACTCCAACTACGAGAACAACAAGAGAAACAACAATTAATGAGCCTGTTTGAAAAATACATGGCAAAAGAAACTGCTGAACTAATTTGGCAGCGAAAAGACGAAATATTTAAAAATGGCGAAATGCAACCGCAAGAAATGGTCGCCACCGTTTTATTTATGGATATTCGAGGGTTTACTAGCATTTCCGAACAACTATCTCCGGGTGAATTGATGCCTTGGCTAAATGAATATTTAAATGCCATGAGTGAGTGTATTATGAATCACGGCGGCGTTATCGACAAATATATTGGCGATGCAATTATGGCAATATTTGGCATTCCTTTTCCTCATACTAAACATGAAGAAATTAAACAGGACGCTCAAAATTGTATTGCCGCTTGCTTGGATATGTCAGAACGATTGAAAGAATTAAATCAGCAATTTCAAAGGGAAGGAAAGCCAAAAATTGAATTCGGAGTTGGTATTCATACAGGGTCGATCATTGCTGGAACTGTCGGCGGCGGGAAGCGATTGAATTTTTCGGTTTTAGGAGATACTGTGAATATTGCGGCTCGGTTAGAAGCAATGAATAAAGATATTAAAGAAGACAATCCTTATCGGGTATTAATAACAGGAGAAACCTGGGAATTGGTGAGCGATAGCTACGAAGCAAAACCAGTTAAAAGTATTCAATTAAGAGGCAGAAAACAAGAAACAACTATTTGCGCGCTCGTTGGGAAAAAATGAAATAGATAAAAATGAATATCAACACCCAAAAACAATAATTCAGCTATGCTTATGTTTACGCCATTGCCTCAGCAGCAGGGTGCATCTGTCAGCGAACAACTACTCCTCTAGACAAGCTGGGTGTAGACCTAATTATTACTGGAATAGCTACATCAGGTTTACCAAACTTTCCCATCCTTTACCTTCAAGTCAAATGTACCTCAAGAGATATCCTCAACGAAAATAGCCTTCGCTACCCCCTGAATATTAAAAACTACGAAGAATTGAGCGCAAGCAACGCCTATCCTCCTAGAATTATAATTGTGGTCATTGTTCCAGATCGAGTCAATGACTGGCTGCAACAGACAGAAGTGGAACTCTGCTTAAAACGCTGCGCTTATTGGATATCATTAGAAGGGGCAGAACCTACTGACAATAAAGAAACCTTCACTATTGCCATACCCAGAACAAATATATTTTCGGCTGAGACTCTGATAACTATCATGCAGCGTATCGCAACCGGGAGACAACTATGAATGTGACAATTAAGGATATTGAATTGCTCAAAAACCTCCAACCTCAGCAAATCAGTTACTACTTAGAAGCAAAAGGTTGGAAACAAGCGCAACAAATTGACAGCCGCGCTATTATTTGGACAAGCAGCAATATCAAGCCAGAATCCCCTCAAATCGTTCTACCTTTAAATTCTGCTCTTCCTGACTTTCCCGTGTCAATGAACTTGATGCTAGAGACATTAGAGGCTATCGAAAATCGCTCTCAACTGGAAATTTTAGCCGACTTAATTACCGGGCTTCCTAATACAACTATTCAGGGAATCGTGATCCAAATTCACACTCCTAACGCCGAAAAATTAAGTGGCGACATTACCTTACTAGGTGTCATTGCCGACCAACTGCGAAAAATCAAAACGGAACTTGCAGACAAAAACTATATCCTTGCTATCAAAGCTTATCAAGAACGCTTACCCGTTTTCTGTACAGGAGACTTAATCAAAGAAAATCAAGTATTTATTTTAAAAAATATGCGCAATTTTACGATAGATAAACAATGGCAAAATTAACTGAGAATACTATTCAATCTTGGGCGCAATATCAAACTAAAAAAGCCTGGTTTATCGCGCTTCTTGTCAACCTTAAAGGACGCAATTATGTTAAAATAGCGGTTGCTTGCATCCAGGACTGACGATCGTACTTTTGTTCGATCGTGCCAGATTCTCTATGAATGATACCAATATCCTCAACAATTTTACTTGCCAAAACTTTCGCCAAATTTACAGGTACTGCATTGCCGACCATTTTATATCCATCAGCAATATACTTGTACTTAAAAATAAACTTATCCGGGAAAGTCTGAATTCTAGCACATTCCCTGACAGACAATCTGCGGTAAGGCTGAGGCGAATTAGGATCGAAAATACGTTGATCCTTAGCAACTAAAATCATTTTACTAGCTTGAGGGTGGAGAGGTGCGTGTCGGCCACTCGCCTGAATTGTAAAAGAAGGTTCCGACCAACTTCTAACTCGATTTCGCGACATATAAATACTCGAAAATCCTAAATCAGCACATTCGTGATTGGGAATAGATGGGTGATAACGATCTATTTTACCCTTAACTGGAATTGGCGATTTTACCTTTAAATCAAAAATCGCATCTCTCAAAGTGAAAACCTCATGCCCAGGTTCGGGAAACTCAAAGCCAAAACCCAGACTTTCCCGATAACCAACCACAATCACCCTTTGCCTATCCTGCGGAACTCCAAAATTTTTAGCATTCAACAACTTGAACGAAACCCGATAGCCAATTTGCTCGAATTGCGATAATATATAAGTGAAAGCATCCTTGTTTCTAGGAGCTAAGATACCGCTGACATTCTCAGCCAAGAAAAACAAAGGCTGCTTGTCCCGCACAATTCTGATATAATCCCAAAAAAGCTGACCCCGACTGTCATCAATCCCGCGTTTCGCACCCGCTTCACTCCAACTTTGACAAGGAGGGCCACCGATTATCCCGATACAATCAGGAACTTGATCAGAATTGATTTTTCGGATATCTCTGCGATCTAACAGAGTGTCAGTATGGTTAAATTGATAGGTATCCCAAATAGTGCGATCGAACTCATTAGCCCAAACCGGATTAAACCCAGCCAGACGAAAACCCAAATCCAACCCACCACAACCCGCAAACAGAGAAATAATATTCACAAAACTCGGCGATTGAAATCGCTACTACACAAACTAAGTCCACCTACGTGGACTGGGAAATAATCAATGAATGCAGAATCCATCCTTAAATCATACCAACACTTCGGCGTCCATCTCGGTCTCGAAAGAATCAAACACCTTCTCGAAAAACTAGAAAACCCCCAGCAAAAAGTACCAATCATCCACGTCGCCGGTACAAACGGCAAAGGTTCAGTCTGCGCCTATTTATCATCCATACTCACAGCAGCAGGATATCGAGTCGGGCGCTACACATCCCCGCACTTAATTGATTGGACAGAAAGAATTTGCATCAACCAAAAACCAATTTCCCAAACAGAACTACAAGCATACCTCAAACGAGTAATCGCCACCACCCAAAACAACACCGAAACCCCCACCCAATTTGAAATCATCACAGCAGCAGCTTGGCTGTACTTCGCCGAACAAAAAACAGACATCGCCATCATCGAAACTGGATTGGGAGGAAGACTAGACGCGACTAATGTTTGTCAAACACCCCTCGCCTGCGTCATCACATCCATTAGCCTCGAACATTGGCAAATACTTGGCCCTACTGTCGCCGACATTGCTGGGGAAAAAGCCGGCATCCTCAAAGCAAACTGTCCGGCTATTATCGGAGAATTGCCAGAAGAGGCTAGAATAGTCATAGAAAAACGCATTCAACAATTAGACTGTCCGACAACTTGGGTAAAACCAGCCCTAGATTTAGGACAAGGATTAGCCGAATATCAGTTAAATCAAAATGGGGTTAAAATAAGATATCAATTGCCATTGCTGGGAAACATTCAACTGATAAATTCAGCAATGGCGATCGCAACTATCGACACTCTCCAAAACCAAGGATGGCAAATTTCCGAAACCGCCATCCAAAACGGTATCGCCAAAACCCAATGGCCAGGAAGACTCCAACAGACAACTTGGAAAAACCAGACAATATTAATAGATGGAGCTCACAATCCAGCAGCCGCCATTGCGTTGCGCGAGTATGTCGATAATTTCAGCAACTACCAACCAATTAACTGGGTTGTCGGGATTATTGCCACCAAAGACTGCGATGATATATTAACAGCATTACTCAAAAAGGGCGATCGGCTTTATCTAGTACCCGTAGCCGACCAAAATTCCACACCACCAACAGAATTAGCAACCATCGCCCAAAACATCTGTCGAGAATTAACACTCTGCCAAACCTTCCCCAACTTAACCACAGCCTTAGACACTGCTGTAACAGACAAAAACTTAACAGTCCTTTGCGGTTCCCTGTACCTCATAGGCTACTTCCTGCAACTACAAACAACCCAACTCTAAAAATATCTCTTTTCTATCTGCTTCCATCCGCCATCATCTCTTGCTGACAAAAAGATTAATAGATCTCTTCTCCTCCTCTGTGTCCTCTGCGCCCTCTGCGGTAAAAAACTCTTAAATTCCCCTATCTTTGCCTCAATTCTTGATAGTTAATATTTTTTGTACTATATTGAAGTGTATGATTTATACTTAAAGTAGTATATATGAGCATACAGATTCCTATTATTAGATAATACGTCAAGCTGCAAAAAAAAGCAAGGGCGATCGCCAAAAAAAATCCCGCCCCAGCTTCAACTCAAAACTACCTTTGATCCCAAGCAGTTGCCGCATCAGCCACAGCTTGCTCTACCGACTTCTCCCCCAACATCGCCGCCTGCAAATTGTCATAAATCGCCTTTTGCAACTTCTTAACATCCTTGAGAGGCGGAATCAACAACTCGGCTTTTTCCAACCCAGAAGCACTGACAATCCGAGCTTTATCAGCAGTAGGAGCATCCGCCGGCACGCTCTTAAAATAAGAGTCCTTTAAAGCATCAACATTAGAAGGCAAAACATTAGCAGCCTTAGCAAAAGCCAACTGATTCTGAGAATTGGTCACAAACAAAGCAAATTTGACCGCATCGTCAGGGCGCTTACTGTCGCGAGGGACGACCAAATTCATCACCGCAACAGTCTTCTTGCCACTTTCACCGGTAATTTGAGGTGCAACAGCCGAAACAGCACCTATACTAGGAGCATTCTCGGCGATCGCCTTCAAAAATTGAGGTCCAGAAGCTAACAAAGCAGTATCCCCAGATTGATAAAGCTCGATCGCCCGACGATGGCCCTGAACCAAAACATCCTTTGGCAAAAATCCACCCTTATACAAATCAACCCAATACTGAAAAGCAGCTTTGCCTTTATCGTTATTAAAAGCAGCCTTGCCTTGAGCATCAACCAAACTGACACCCATCTGCACCAAAGATTGCAAAACCTCCGCCGAATCCTCCGGTACAAAAGTCACAAAAAAAGCAAACTTACCAGTCTTCTGCTTCACCTGTTTTGCTACTTGAGCCAACTCAGTATAAGTAGTAGGAGGCTTAGCAATTCCCGCTTTTTTCAACAAGTCCGTATTATAAATTGTTACCCCAGTTGTGAGATACCAAGGAATACCAAAACTCTTGCCGTCGAGAACGCCAGATTTCCAGATATTTGGGAGATAGGTCGATCGCACTTTTTCCGAAATCCGCGAATCCAAATCCAGCCAAGCATTGCGCCCAGCCAACAACGAAGCAAAATCAGGATTTAGGTTGACCACATCCGGCGCAGTTTTCGCCGAAACCGCCCCCAAAATCTTGCTTTCCATCGCCGACCAAGGCACATCGACCCAGCGCACCTTCACCGCCGGATTTTCCTTTTCAAAATTGGCGATCGTCTGATTGAAATATTCCGTAAACTGAGGTTGCAGTTGCATAGTCCAGAACTCAAGAGCCGCCGAATTTTGGGTTTGGGAATTAACAGCAGGCTTGCCACAACTGACCAATGCAGACAACAGCAGCCCCACTAGCCCAAAAATAGTAAATAATTGCCAAGATTTACGTTTCATCTTTCTGCCTCCTTGTTTTAACTATTAGGTAATTTATTAGGTAATTCCTCTGGGTTGTTTCCCGAATTGACCAGCGGGTCGATCGACCCAAGTTGAAATTTGTTGACATTCACACCAGAATGCTCAATCTCAAGTAGATTGGATAGGATAAAATCGGACAATCGCGCAACACACAAAGTGGCCACCGTTTAGGTACTGCCCAATAGCGAGATGTCAGCACCCTCGCCGCGTGGAAACAAAGTTTCCCACAGCCAACTGCTGACTCAGGCTGGCCAAGCACAAGTTAAAGAAAATAGCAATTACCAGCGACCCAATCACATGGTTAACTTTTTCAAAAATCTAATTTCCAGACGCCAGCCCGGAATCGGCATCGAACTAGCCTCAGACCGCATCAACATCATTCAACTGGAAAAGAAAGCTCAGGCATTAAAAATAGCCACATTAGCCTCCATAGAAGTACCAGAAGACATAGTACAAGAAGGACAAATAGCCGACCCGCCAGGGATGGCAGAACTGATACGTTCAGTCCTCGCCGAAAACAAAATCAAAGCCAAGCACGTAGCCACAGCCATTCCCGGACGGGAAGCCGTGATTCGGTTAATTCCAGTCCCATCAGAACTCAACAACGAAGAACTGCGAGAATACATGAATTCAGAAGCAGGGCTATACTTGCCATTTCCCAGAGAAGATGCCGACGTAGACTATCAAAAAATCGGCCTATTTGTCGATGACGACGGCGTAGAAAAAGTGCAAGTTGTACTCGTAGCAACCCGCAAAGAAGTGACAGACACCTATCTAGAAACCTTCAAAGAAGCCGGACTGATTATAGACGTGCTAGAAGTAACCAGCTTTGCCCTGATCCGCACCCTCAAAGACCAACTGCAACAATTTTCCTCCCAAGAGGCAGCAGTCTTGACAGATATAGAATTTGACAGCACCGAGTTAGCTATAGTAGTGGACGGCATACCACAATTCAACCGTACCATCCCGATCGGCACTTACCAAATCCAGACTGCCCTCAACGAAGCCATGAATCTGCCACCAACCAGAGACACCAGCGAACTACAAGGCATGACCTTACCAGTAACAGATACAATGGGGACATCAGGGGATGCAAATCCGGGTACAAATGCGATGATTAAAGTCTTGGGAGAACTCGCAGACGAACTGCGTCGTTCAGTAGACTTTTATCTCAACCAGAGCGAAGAACTAGAAGTAGCACAACTCCTGTTAGCAGGGCCAGGAGCTGCGATCGGCAAACTAGATGAATTTTTCATGCAAAGATTAAGCTTGCCAGCTTCTCAAGTAGATCCCATCGACACCCTAGGACTCGAAGTCAGCGAAGAAATTAGCCCAGAACAGCGAGCAGGTTTAGGAGTAGCTTTAGGTTTAGGACTAAGGGAGGTTTTGTGAACAGACAATTAAAATCTCAAATTTAAAATCTCAAATCGAGTAAAGCCATGTACAGCCTAGATATTAACTTTCTCAGAGACCGTCCCGAATACAAACAGGACGAACCCAGCCAAGCTCCAACCAAAAAAGGTTCGGGCTCTACCAAAGACCAACTTCCCTTAATTGGTGCCGTGCTCTTTGCCATGGGCATCAACGTCGCCGTCATGGGTGCCTGGTGGTGGGCCACTAACGAAAATAATGGCTTGAGTGCAGTACAAACAGCCCTCGACCAAGAAGTGGCAAAATTAAACACTCAAGCCAGTGCCATCAAAGCCATCAACAGCGAAACCGATAAAGTTACCGCAGAATACAAAGCATTAGCAGGAGTATTCGACCAAATTAAACCTTGGTCGGCAATGCTGCAAGACCTAAGTAACCGCACTCCCGCTGGAGTGAAAATTGCCAAAATCGAGCAAATAGACCCCAGTCCGTCCCCAGTAGCAGCAGCTCCCCCTCCACCCGCAGCCACCCCAGCAGCCAGCCCGTCCCCAGCCGGAGGGAGTCCTTCCCCAGCAGCCAGCGCTACCCCAGTGGCAGTTGCCACCCCCGTAGCCCCGGTTCAGCCATCAAAGGTAGTAATTTCTGGAGTCGCCAGTACCTTCGCTCAAGTTAACGACTTCATGCTGCTAGTTCAACGCTCTCCTTTTTTCCTCAATACTGATACCAGACTGCTAGCAGCCACCTTAAAAAACAACCCCGCACAAGTACAAGTACGGAACCAAAGCGCCCTAGGTGCGGTAGAAATTCCTAAACTGCGGCCGGTGGTGGAATATAAAATTGAAACCAGCCTCAGTCCGACAGTGGCCTCTGAGTTGCTTCCCGAACTGCGGAGTCAGCAAGCAGATGGGCTGGCAATACGGATAGAAACACTTCAAGAAAAAGGAGTGATCGAAACACCAAAAAGCGAACAAAAAGGAGAAGTTAAAAAACCATGACAGCAGCAAATGAGTTTATTCCCAGCGGAGAACAAGGACAAGATTCATCTAGTCAGGAACTATTCGGGATTAAGCTGACACCCCAAGTCCAAGCAATAGCGATCGCTGTTCTCGGCCTCGGAGTTGCCGGCTACATCGGTTCCCAATTTGTGATGCCAGAAATGCAGAAAACCGCCGACATCAAGCAAAAAATTAGCGAAGGGAAAGAAACGCAACTGAGCTTGCAAAATCAAATCAAAAAAAGGGCAGAAGCAGAAGCAAAACAAGAACAAGCAAAACAGCGCAGGGCAGAGGTGACGGCAATGTTTGCTAGCGACGAGGGTAGCACCACCTTGTTGCTAGACATGAATCAACTGGTGAACAAAATCAACGCAGGCGTACAAGGGGATCAGGGTAAAGCTAAACTCACAAAATTTGAGCCAGATATCTTGCCGGCAACTGCACCGTCTGCTACCGTACCAGGAGCCACAGACCCTGATATTCTAAAAGATACGTCTTTTGGGTCTTCTCTGGCTGGCAAGCTCAGACGCAAAAAATATAAGGTAGAGTTTGAAGGGAATTTTGCTCAAACCCGCAGCTTTATGCGTAACTTGGAATTGATGCAGTCGCTTTTGGTAGTGAGAAATTTGAAATCTGAATTGGCAGAAGCAAATCAGGCCATAGAAGTTGACGTTTTGAAAGGGAAAATAGTCCCCGTCCAGCCACCGCAAACTAAAATTAAAACTGCTTTTGATTTACACGCACTGCTGCCGTTAAAACAAGAGGAAAAACTGCCGACACCGACTCCAAGTCCCAGTGCAGCGGCAACTCCTGTTGCTAAATAAGCAGCTAGTTAAGTCCATCTAAAAAAACAGAATACGCAGCAGATCCCCAACTTCTGGAAGAAGTGGGGGAGCTAAAAGACAATAATTGATAAAGTTTATTTGAGGAGCGAACGTGAAACAGCATCTACGATTAACTGGAGGACTCTTTAGCAGTGTGGCGGGAGTGATGATGGCCCAGGCCCCCGTTTGGGCAGCGCCAACTCAAGTCACAGGAGTGCAAGTAAGTCAAGCCAATAATGGGGTAAATATTGTGTTGGCGACGGAAAAGGGCGATCGCCCGCAAGTCTTCGCCATTAATAATGGCAATACCTACCAAGCCACAATCATCAATACCCAGCTCCGCTTAAGCCAAGGCAGCACATTCCGGCAAGAAAACCCAGCTCCTGGCATTTCTTCAGTAGAAGTCACCCCGGCAGACGCTAACAGCATCCGCGTGTTGGTGACAGGCACTAACGGCGTTCCCAGCGGACAAATCGTTCAGGGACAAGGCAATGGCATCGTTCTGAGCGTTGCCAGACAGGGCGGTACACCGCAATCTACTCAAGCTGCACCGCCATCACCTCCTAGCCTGCCCCTGAGCCAAACAGCCCCTGTGCCGGGTCCCCAAATCCGTACAGCGCAAAACCCGAACGTGGTCTTGCAAAATCCTGAAGTTACAATCACTAGAAACGATCGCCCACCACTCCCCAGCGAAATTCAATCTCCGACCAGTCAGGCCGCGCCTTTCCTACCGCGGGCAGTTGCTCCACCCCTAGGAGATATCGCCGTTTCTAACATCGCTCCAGCGGCGGGAAATATCGAGCTGAGTTCGGGAGAACGCATCCCTCGGTTAGTCCTACGCGATGCCCCTGTTCGGGACGTGTTGGCTCTACTGGCTCGTGCTGCTGGGCTGAATATTGCTTTTACAGGTGGTGGCGCTCCTGGTCAGCCAGGCCAGCCAGCGGCTGCACCGGCTGCGGGTGCAGCAGGAGGTTCGGATGAAGGGCCGAAGATTTCTTTGGACATCGAAAATGAGTCGGTGCAAGATGTCTTTAACTACGTGCTCCGCCTGAGTGGGCTGCAAGCTAATCGGGTGGGACGGACGATTTTTGTAGGTACTAATCTGCCACTGGACTCGCGCAATATTATTGTTCGGACTCTGCGGCTCAATCAAGTTCGGTCTACGGATGCAGCTAACTTTTTGAGCGCTCAAGGTGCGGAAACTCAACTCCCGATTACTCGCGTGACTATTCAAACGGTGGGCCAGGGTAATGCGGCGCGGGATGTGGAAATTCGGGAACCTGATATTAAGGCGATCGGCGCTAAGGATGGCAATGGCCCGTTATTGTTGAGGGGACTGTCGGTGCTGGCCGATGCGAGGCTCAATTCCATCACTTTGGTGGGAGATCCGCGCAAGGTTGATGTCGCTGTAAATTTCTTGACGCAGCTAGATTTGCGCCGCCGTCAAGTGGCGGTGAATGTCAAGGTGATCGATATCAATTTGTCGGGAGTAAACAACAGTAGCAGCAGTTTTTCTTTCGGCATTAATAACAATTTCTTTGTCAACGACCAAGGGGCCGCAAGTCTCAATTTTGGTGGCTTGCAGCCTGCGAACACTAATGATGTCAACGTTAGCCGATCGACTCCGCCCATCGTCCCCAACCAAGTAACCGGAGACGTTTTCTACGATGCGAACGGTCGCGTTACCGTGCCCTTGACAGGTCAAGGTCTCCAAGGTCCAGCTAAGGGTGTGTTCCTTCAGCCTACAGCCCCAGTTAGTAATAGCCCTACACGAGTTGGAATTACCGATTACACACCAGGATCGGCGACTACTTCGGGAACCGCAGATTTCGGATTGTTCCCGTTATTGCAGTATCCCAGGAGGTTCCTGTCTGCGTTGCAGGCACAGATTAACACCCTCAACGCTAAAATTCTGACTGATCCGACTCTGGTTGTTCAAGAAGGGGAAACGGCGAATGTGAATATCACCGACGAGGTGCTTACTAACATCACGCAACAAACGCAGACCACCGGAAATACCAGTACCACAACAACTACGGCTGTCAAAGACAAGGCGGGTTTGCAGTTAGGGGTGGCGATCGATCGCATCGACGACAACGGTTTTATCTCTTTGCGGGTGAATCCGATCGTCCGAGCTCCTGGCGCAGAACAACAACTCTCTACGGGCCCGAATACCAATACGATCAGACTGCTTTCTGAGCGCTCTTTGCAGTCGGGGTTAATTCGCCTGCGAGACGGTCAGACTTTGATTGTATCGGGGATTATCAGCGACCAAGAACGGGTGACAGCCAGGAAGATTCCGATTTTAGGAGATTTGCCGATTATCGGTTCGCTGTTCAGGAGGACTAATAAGGAAAACCAGCGGGCGGAAGTGATTGTATTGCTGACACCGCAGATTTTGGATGATAGCGATCGATCGAACTTTGGCTATCAAAACAACATCAGTCCCGACGCCCGCCAACTGTTGCAGCGGGGTCAGCCGATCCAACCTAGGTAGTAGTTTGTTGGCGGTTGACAGTTGACGGTTGACGGTTGGTGTCAATTTAAGGTACAACCCATAGTCCGGCAAGGGTTGAAACCCCTGCCTCAAAGCGAAAGTCCTCTCAAGAGGACTGAAGAACTAATTAGTCCTCTTGAGAGCTTTCCACGGAGGCGGATCACCCGTTATGGATGAAAAAACTCTTTCTCCCCCTCTCTCTCCCTTTCTCCCCCTCTCCCCTTCTCCCCCTCTCTCTCCCTCTCTCCCCC
>NZ_JBGJZU010000100.1:0-20835 GCF_041354475.1 Microcoleus sp. | reverse complement strand
TGCAATTAGTTTACCACATTCAGGAACAGCATCCCTCTTTAGGTGCTTATTTAACAAATATTTACAATTACCAAGAAAATCAAAGCCGTCCTATAAGGACGGGGCTTTAGACCCTATTTCTTGGTAAAAAGGACACAGCACTGCTGTGTCCCTACAAATACCATGTTTAAAACTATCGGCCTGAGTGAGACTTTTTACTCAACCAATCCTTGCCCAATCTGATAGTCACATCCGATTGCAAAGAACCGGTACTCTCAACCAAAACATCCCCAAAACCCACAGACTGGCGAATCGCTTCCGCACCTTTAACATCCCCATCTTGAGCCACAAAAGTAGTGACATCCAAGGGTTCTGGCCAATCTTTATAAACCTGAACATTGCGATAGCCGGCGCGAGTCAAAGTCTTGACAAAATCTTCCACCGCAGCTTCATCGCCGGTACTATCTTGAATCGCCACTTTCAGAAAAGTCGCATCAGCATTCTCGATTTTCCAAGTATTTTGACCGAAGTCAAAATGTTCGGACACCAGAGTTTCGATCGCATTTTGATCGGGCAACCAGTAACTAGCCTTATAGTCCTTGGCATCGCTGAACTTACCGGGAACCATCAACATTTGCACGCTAGAGCGATCGGTTTTTGTCGCAAAACCAGCCAAAGCCACTAATTCCTCAACACTTAAATTTGTGTCAATATGAGATTGAATTACTGACAAAATTTTGGGCAATCGAGAAAGCAGACCGACATTAACTTCCTGTTCCACAAAAGCGCGCATCAACAATTGTTGGCGCTGCACTCTACCGATATCCCCCAAATTGTCGTGGCGATAAAGCAAATACTGTACGATTTGTTCGCCGTTTAGCTTCTGCTTACCAGCCTTTAAATCTATATATAAATGCTGGCTTTCATCGGTATATTTCATGTCTTTAGGGACATTAATTGTCAGGCCACCAAGGGCATCAACTAAGCTTTTTATGCCTTGAATATTGACGGTGACATAGCGGTCAATTCCCACACCGCCCAGGAGTCCACTAACCGATTTGGCTGAGGAAGCCGGACCGCCATAGTAATTAGCCTCGTTGATTTTCACCTCCCCTCTACCTTCAACATAGGTGCGGGTATCTCGCGGAATAGAAAGTACGCTTAACTTTTGATTTTGAGGGTCGAACCTAACCAGCAACATGGTGTCAGTTAACCCTTTAAAAGAGTTTTGCCACACATCGTATCCCTGTTCCTTGTCGGGATGGCCGTCAAGGTCGGAACTCAGAACCTTAAGTCCTAAAACTAAAATATTTACTGGGCGAGTGAGCTCTGGCATTTTCATGCTCAGCTTGGCCATATCCCCTTGAGAAAACACCGCCGCTTCTTCTGGGGTCAACTTCTGTTGCTGAAGCGGGGTTGTGGACAGAGAAACGGCTAACAGTGCTCCGGCTGTGGCTGAGAGCATGGCGACTCCAGCTAAACCAAAACCAAATCCCAGCCAACGGCCTCGATGAGGCGGGGCAGATTTTCTGGTTGAGGGATTGGTGGCTGGTTGTTTGGTAGGGTCTTGATTAGGAGTTTTTTGAGCTGGCACTGGCTTCCTCACACACAATAAGAATAAAAAAAGATAATGGCAATTTGTAGTATCAACCTGAAGAGGCAATCAATCAATACGGTAAGGGCGGAAAATAACCCTAAATTATGATAGATGTTTGCCGACCAATTTTTCGGCTACGTGGCTAATGCCGGGGAGCCAGAGTGGTTGGCGTCTCCAAAGGCGAAACATCAGACTGAGGCTGATGATGAAATAGCTGGTTGTCAACAGGCTACTCATTAATAACATGGGAAGTGTCCAAGATTCCGCAGAAATGGCTCCTGCTTCTAAAAAAATATGCCCTAACAGCCAACTTAAAGCCAGGGCAATGGCTAAACGGCTGACGGCTTTGTGTTCGGGGCTGCCCTGGTGGCGGTAAAGTTTCCACAGGGCAGGAAAAAAGCCGATGACGGGGATGAGTAGTACAAACAGACTTACTCGATCGAGTTCAGGATTTTCTAAGGGATCTCTGTTTTTCATATTTTTATCCACATTCGCAACTTAAAACTCAAAACAGCCAACTCAAAATTCCTCAGCCCCCAGACCCACATTTTGATAAACTGGATACAGCCAAGGAGACAGGAGAACAGACGAAAGCCATGACCAAATCCCAAAAACCGATCGTTATTGCTCCATCTATATTATCAGCCGATTTTAGCCGTCTTGGAGATGAGATTCAGGCGATCGACAAAGCCGGGGCTGACTGGATTCACGTAGATGTGATGGATGGTCGCTTTGTTCCTAATATTACGATCGGACCGCTGATTGTAGAAGCAATTCGCCCCGTGACTAAGAAACCTCTGGATGTCCACTTGATGATTGTGGAACCAGAAAAGTATGTTGAGGACTTTGCTAAGGCTGGTGCTGACATTATTTCCGTTCACGCCGAACACAATGCTTCGCCTCACTTGCACCGCACTCTCGGTCAAATTCGGGAATTGGGCAAAATGGCTGGTGTGGTTCTGAATCCTTCGACTCCTTTGGAGTTGATTGAGTACGTGCTGGAACTTTGCGATTTGGTGCTGATTATGAGCGTCAATCCGGGTTTTGGCGGCCAAAGTTTTATTCCGACTGTGTTGCCAAAAATTCGCCAGTTGCGCCAAATGTGCGATGAGAGAGGTCTCGATCCTTGGATTGAGGTGGATGGCGGTTTGAAGGTGGACAATACTTGGCAGGTTTTGGAAGCGGGCGCAAATGCTGTTGTCGCCGGTTCTGCCGTGTTTAAGGCGAAGGATTACGCAGGGGCGATCGAGGGTATCCGCAACAGTAAGCGCCCGACTCCTGAGTTGGCCGCTGTTTAATTCCAAAATGCGATCGTGTCCGTGAAGTTACCCATAAAAAAAGTGGTTTGCAATCAGGACTAATAGTCATGATTAAAAAATGGAAGAGCAAATTCTTCCATTTTTTTTGTGGGCGATCGATTAATATCGTTGACCGTTGCATCGGAATGATTTAACCTTACTAGAACACAGAGAACACAGAGAGAAATGAATAATTCCGATGAAGAGAGGAATTGATATAAAATTATGCTGTTTTACGATCGCACCCGCAATGTCAGGCGTACTGTATCCCCAATAGAGTGAGGAATACGCCAGCTAAAGAGCCATTTTTTAATTGTTTTGAGCAACTCCACATCCGCCAAAGTCGAAGCATCAGCATCCACAACTATTCGGCTGGCGCGCATTTTATCGAAGACAATTTCTAACACCAATTCGCCGTTTGTACCGGGCGGCACAGTCAGAGTTGCCAAGTGTTCGTTTAAACTATCGATCGCCTCTTCATCCAATCCCGTAGCGCTAACCACTTCTACGGGTGATGTACGGCGCGCCTTGGACGGTGCGATCTCTTCGATCTCTTCACAAACCATCTCCGCTTCGCTGCTCAATGATATCGTTTCCGGCTGCATCGGAATGATTTAACCGCAGAGAACACAGAGGACACAGAGGGAGAGAATAGAGATCTGAATCATTCAGATGCTACCGGATTTGATATGAGATGCCACGTTCAAATACTGCCGCTCCTCCTAGGGGGGCAAGAAATGAGCCAAAATTTCCACCACCTTTTAGGAAAGTTCGATTCACGGGTTTAACAACTAGGCTTGCAAATACGCCCTCATATTCCACCGCTTCCGGCGTTGTTTTGATAGTTGCCGCACTTTGTCGGAAAAATCCAGAATCGAGAAAGTATCTCCTGGATTCAGCCCGTTAATAAATTGCCGCAACAATGCCTGACATTGCTGCAAAGGCGCTCCCGATTGCGAACCAGAAGTATCGACTAAAAATACGACATCTTTTGGCACAATTTCATCAGTTTTGTACTCGATCTGCGGCATCAAATAAACTGCAAAATGTCCACCGCGATCGTCCGCTTGAGTTAATACCGTCGATTGAGTTTTTAAACCCGCAATTTGATAGCGAACAATCAAATCTTTGTTGGGAATTGTATCTGCATTTCCCAACAGGTAGTCCTCCCTAGGTGAATAACAGTTGACAGTGGACACTTGACGGTTGGATTAAGGGAATTATATGAAATCCGGTAGCATCGTAATTATTCATCTCTCTTATCTCCCTCTGTCTTCTCTGCGTTCTAGTAAGGTTAAATCATTCTGATGCAACGGTCAACGATATCAACATTATTTTCTATTTTTTGTCCTATTTTTTGCGATTTCAATCAGGTGTGGTGTGGGCAACCAATTAAGGGCGCATTTTGCAGAGCCATGATGTAGCGACAATTACGCTAAGGGGCTTACTTTAGTTGTTACGAAAAAGGATCGTGTAGAGCATTTTGAGGTGGAGCGACAACCAACAATTGAGGATTTTGGAAAACTGTTTAAAAAACCTGAATTGTTAACAGCAGAATTAACTTTCAAATTGCCAGTTGACAGGTTGCCAATCAAATCCACCCCGATCGCGATCGCGCAAATATCCAATGCCGGGATAAGGAAAATGATAGGCAAACATTAACGTGCGATCGCGCGCAATTTTTTCCAGTACCGCTTGGCGAGTTGTGGCCGCCATCTCGCGATCGGCATCAAAAATCGGTTTCCAGCTTGGATTCCACAGGTTAATTGTATTAGTATGAACCGTATCGGCCGTATGTACCATCACCGCATTCCCCGATGCAATTCTAATCGCAACGTGACCGGGTGTATGACCGTAGGCAGGAATGGCTGTAAATCCCGGCAAAAACTCTTGGTTAACATCAAATTGAGTAACGCGATCGCGAATCAAACCTAACTGAGTTTTAGCAATCTCAATCATCTGCTTTTTCATCTCGGCCGGCCCCCCAAACTTGGGTAAATCCACCGAACTCCCCGTCCAAAAATTCCACTCTTGTTTGCCTATGAAATAGCGGGCATTAGGAAACGTTAACCCACTTTTGCCATTCAAACCACCCACATGATCGCCATGGGCGTGGGTCAAAATCACCGCAGTAATATCGCTCGGTTTAATCAGTGCCTGCTGCAAGTTGTCGATTAACTTGCCCACTGTTGCTCCATTCAACAAGCCACTGCCTGTATCGATTAAAACTTTGTTCTGTCCGGTATCCACCAACAGAACATTACAATCTAGGGTGAGCTTTTCCCCTTGAAAACCTTGCTGCAACACCCGATTAAACTCTTCTGGTGCGGCATTGCTAGCAAAGATGGCTGCCGGAACGCTCAATGTTCCATCGCTAATCGAAATCAGGTTGAAGTTTCCCAACTTAAATCGATAGATGCCAGTATTGCGGGGCATCATGGGTCGAGCAGTTTGTGCCCATAAATTGCCGGTGATAGGTAGAGCGAAAGAGGTGGCGATCGCCCCTGTGAGAAAAGTTCGACGAGAAATAGGCATAGTTACAAATACTCTCGTTCGAGTCAAGGATGGTACTAATTTTGACCGAATATTACCTCATAATACTACTTTGTTGATGTTATTTTACAATATTTAACATTTATCAATAAAATCGTTAATTTTTAACAACACATTGCAGGATATTTTGCCCGATCGCCGCGTGTTTGGGATTATTGACCAGCCCTGAATCTAGTCGATACCTAAGATAAATCGATCGCTCCCAGTACCTCCAATTAAAGTATCATTCCCCTCATCTCCAAACAGCCAATCGCACCAGCATTTTGTGTAGCTCGATTGCCGTTAAAGGTACGCAGGGATAAAGTTTAGACGATCGATTTTGCGAGTAAGTATTTAGCCCGATCGACCTCTTGTCCGCTTCCTTCGACGATTAGTAAAATGCTGCCCTGAGAAATCTGCTGCTGATAGGCTTTAGCTTGCTCTGAAGTCAGCCCCAATCCAATTAAAGCCCCCATCAATCCGCCCGCAGCCGTGCCAATGCCACCGCTCAACAGCGTAAAGCCGATCGCCCCAGACAACATGACTTGACCCACCCCTGGAAGCGCCAGGAGTCCCATTCCCAACATCAGCCCGGTAGCACCGCCAAGCCAATTGCCCAGAAACATTCCTTTCTTGAGTCCAGTTGCAGTCCCTGCGATCGCCCCCAACGAGTCACAGGGAAGATTTAAAGAATTTTGTCCTTCCTCGCAGCTAGGCCCCAGCAAGAACACCTGCGCCAATGGAAAGCCTGAAAAAACAAGACAATCGAGGGCTTGTCCGGCGTCTTCACGGCTAGAAAACGTTCCCAGGACTTGTCGCTGCTGGCTCAATATCGTATTAAACATGGCTAGATGCTAACAATTTAATTTTTTCTGTATCTTTCACTACTATTTTACATATTTTTGGAAAAAAGCAACCATGAAAAAATCTGATTGTTAGCAAAAATTGACAAAAAAGAGTCCGCAGGCTTAAGTTACCAGCGGGCTCTTAGTCTGCGGAGGCAGACTTCCTAGGACAAGAAGCGGTTTCAACCGCCGAATGATGCTAAGTAACTAACGGCGAGGTGCGTACATAATCACCAAAACACCAAGTAAAGCAATCCATCCTCCGAGTAAATCGTATTTATCAGGAGCAACGCGATCGACAATCCAGCCCCACAGAATCGACAGCACAATAAAAACACCACCGTAAGCTGCATACGCCCGCCCAAAAGTAGCCGGTTGTAGCGTTGGAACCACCCCGTAAACTCCCAAAATAACCACCCCAATTACAGCTAACCAAGGGCTTTTACCTTCCCGCAACCACAGCCAAAACAAATAGCCACCGCCAATTTCGCAAACTCCAGCTACTACAAAAAGCAACAAAGATTGAATCATTTATTTTTGCGCGAATCGCTCAGCGTTGCAGGTTCTTCGATTGTCAAAGCAGCTTCATTTTCTTCGCCGGTGCGAATGCGAATTGCTCGGCTTACCGGAATCACAAACAATTTACCATCTCCAACCGTTCCTGTTTTTGCCACTGTGACAATGGTATCGACAACCGCATCGACTTGATCCTCATTCACGACAATTTCTATTCTGACTTTGGGCAGAAAGTCCACCGTAAAAGGTTTGCCTTCCATATCTAAGAGCCCCAAAAAGGCAAGGGGTCTCCCTTTTTGGCGCCCGAATCCTTTTGCACCAGTGACAGTCATTCCCTGAATCCCTAGTTTGACTAAGGCTTCCTTGACGGAATCCAATTTACCAGGCTGGATAATGGCAAGAACTAATTGCATAGATTTCAATTACCTATCAAGATTTAGAGGAAGGGACGTTATCGCGCAGGGGATGATTCAGATCCGATGGCAAAAACAGGGGTTTGCCTTTGATTAAGCTGTCTCCAATCAGGTAAGCAAATCCTCCAACAAAGAAGGCGATCGAAATCCCGATCGCAGTTAAAGAATTAGTTTTGGCATTACCCACTCCAGTCAAACCGTAGTAGAAAATGCCGCAAACCATGAGTAAATTCGTGACTAAACCTAAGAAGGGAATCACAATTGTTTTGATTGGATTGTGTTCTTCATCTAGCAAATGGTCTAGGGTAGCAATCAGCGTCACTCCGCAGGTAATTCCGTAGAGCATAAACGTGCCGATGTTAGACACTAAGGTGACAATCGTGACGTTATCGACACTCTGGACTGCATAGGAACCAATCAAGGCTGAGAGTCCACTCAGAAAGTAAATCCCGATGTGAGGCGTGTTGTAGCGCCCGTGTAAAAAGCCGAATACGGCGGGCAATTCGCGATCGCTCCCCATGGCATAACTAATCCGAACACCCGTTGACAGCGACGATAGCGCCGTCCCGATCAATGCCATGACGACTGTGCTGGCGATCGTCACTTGCAGCAGAAATCCGTTGCCAAACAGCAGCGTATCCCCCAAAATTTTCGCTATATCGCCGATCGGCGCACCGGAGGATAATGCTGCTGCAAATCCTGTCACAGTTTTGCCGTCAACAGTTGCAGTGTATTGGTCGCCGATAAAAAAATTAGCAGCGAAATACTCAAAAAAATAGCATATACAAGCCTGAATAAATAAAGAGAGAATTACACCACGAGGAATATCACGCTGAGGATTAATAGCCTCGCCCGCCATCGCTGTTGCCGATTCAAATCCCACCAGTAAAAGAATAGCGATCGTCGCCTGATAAATCAATCCCGATAAATCGTGAGGAACCACAACGCTCAAGGCATTTGCGTGTTCGTAATTCACATTTGGATGACCCAATCGGTAAACAATCATCAACAATCCCAGGAAGGTGAGAGAGCTAATTTGGACAATGTTGATGATGATATTAATCAGCGTCGAACCGGTAACGCCCATGAGCGCAACACTGCCCACCAGCCCCGTGAAGATAAAGCAAATTAAGGCTTTGCTGAACCAATCCCCTGCAAAATCCGGGTTAAACAACTGGCCGATGTAAACGACCAGGGTTCCCATGAAGCTAATCATAATTCCGGGATACACCCAGTAATACAAGTGTGCTGCCCAGCCTGTGACAAACTTTGCCAAACGCGCCAAACGAAAGTGTTTGTGTTCTTCTTTTGCTAAGATTGCTGCTTCGGCATAGTAGTAGGAACTGCCCGCACCAGCTTCTGGGTAAGCTTTAGAAAGAGTTGCATAACAACTTGCTGTTAGTAGGGCAATACAGGTTGCAAGGGCGATCGCGGCCCACATATTTTTAGCGGAATCCGGCGGGGCTTGCAATTGATAAGTCGTCCACAGAAAAGCGCCGGGAGCAATCAACGCCATCGCGTTAATCGTAATTCCTACCAGTCCAAGAGTAGGCTTGAGTTGTCCATTGGAGTCTGTCATGGAATTTTGATTTTAGTATTGATCCCGCCTGTAACGGGGCTTGTGACCAAATTACTTTCGGTCATTTCGAGCTGTTACATCGGTCATAGTTTGCATATAAACCCTATGTTTAAGGTTAAAAATGTATAAATCTGTATCTTATAATACATGAAGTCGCTAAAAGTCCCGTTTGATTTCGCTATAAGCTGTTATTGTCTATGGTTGAGATGAAATATGGACTCGTTTGTTTATTGTTCCCAGGTTGGAGCCTGGGAACGCATCTTGAAAGGCTCTGCTGTGAGATTGGCACCCGAAAGTTTACCCCTTCCCCTTGTCTGACTATTTGGAGATACTAGCGAGAATGCTTTCCATTTCAGCAAGCTCGATCGCCCCTGAGAAGGTTTTGCCGTTCATGATAAAGAATGGAGTGCCTTCTATACCCAACTTTTGAGCTAGTTGCACGTCTTTCCCAATGGCGGCTTCGGCGGCGGGACTGTTGCGATCGCTGTTGAATTTATCTAATTTCAGATTGAGTTTTTGGGCGATAGATCCGTACAATTCCTCACCCAACTGTTTTTGTCCCTCAAACAAAGCATTGTAATATTCCCAGAATTTACCCTGCTGTTGGGCAGCCCAGGCTGCTTTGGCTGCTGGTAGGGCTTGAGGGTGAATGGAGGTCAAGGGAAAATGTTTGTAGGCTAAAGTAACTTTGTCCTGGTGTTTTGCCATAAACTGCTTGACAGTATCGTGAGCGCGGGCGCAAAACGGACATTGAAAATCGGAAAATTCTAACAGTACAATCTGTTGCGAGGTGGCACCGGTACTGGGAGAATCGCCGATGGCAGATTTAGGATTAGTTTTCATCTCCTGCAAAAATGACTGCTGCGCTGCTTTCAGAGTCTCTTGCTGTTGTTGCTGATATGCTTGTACCGATTCCAAAATTGCTTGCGGGTTTTCGCGGATGATTTGCAAGACTTGCTCTTTTAATTTGGGATCGACTGGATTTCCACCGGCTGACTGGGCGGGGGAACAACCGATGAATACGAGGCAAACTGCTAACAGTACACTAAAGCCCAGGGCTTGCTGGTGGCGGAGTTTTCGCCAAATAGAGGATATCTTCATCTTTTTTTTTGCTAATTCACGGCAAGACTTAATCCTACATTGCGAATTGGGAATTGAGCAGGGGGCATCGGGAATTGGGCATTGGGGATTGGGAATTGGGGATTGGGAATTGGGGATTGGGAATTGGGCATCTTCGGCTCAAAGCATTGCTTTTAGTAACACGAATTAAGGGGTAGAATTTGGTGATTTTGGTATAAAATATTAAAGGGCGATCGCACTGACGATCGCCCTTTATTGGCTTTAACTTTTAGGCTTGTTTGAAAACCCGACTATTTGCGGTTGTTGAGCCACTTAGCAGCAACTATTCCCAAAATACCAGCCACCACTGGATTTCCTAAAAACTTCATCAAACTCGGCTGTTCTGCCAATACTTCTCGGAAAATATCCGGGTGATTGTGATAGGTAAACGAGGCTAATTTGGTAACATCGTCAGCATTCATGCGGCTAGCGTGGTGAGTAGAAAGCCCTAGCTGTTGTTCCAAAGTGCGATCGTTCAATCCTCTCTTGCTCAATTGCTTGAAAAATTCCCGCGCCACGTCATCCCGTTCGTTTGGTTTAATTTGGGCGATCGCTTTTTGCAATTCCGGTTCCAATTGCGCCGGCGGCAAGGAGTCGTGATTCAGAGAATTACCAAATAATTGTTTCCGCTCAGCCGGCGAAGTTCGTTGAGCAAAATCGTCAAAATTTTCGTATTCTTCCCCGGATGTTTCTGGCATCATTTCTCGATCGCCACTTGCCAAATCGCTCATGATTTGACGTTTGTAATTATCGCTGCTACTCATCGTATTTTTTTCCCAATCTAGACAACATCTGTGTCTCACGTAGAGACTTTTTTGCCAATAATTAGCGGTAGATTAAACTACTGATTGGCAAGATTTGTAACTGACTAATTCGGTCAAGACTTGTATTCTATTTGATTTGATTGCTGGTCATACTTGGCAGTCAAAATCAGTTTTTTATCTGGCGCATACACCAAAACACTTACATCTTGATTAGGAAAATTCTTGTGAAAACCTTGTGCTAAAGATTTCGCCAAATCCTTGACTTCTGTAGGGCGGACTTGGGGGGTAATCACAACTCCCAGCTTGTTGTTGTCTCGCACGTAAGCATCTTGAACCAATCCCTTCGCCGTCTTTGTTACCCATTGACCAAAATCTTGACCTGCTGCGGTATTCCCCTGTTCTAGCTGCGCGTAATTACCCTGACTGCCACCAATGGCTACAGGTGTATTCATCGGTTTTTGAGCTGAAACGCTTGGGGTGCAAGCTGTGGTAAAACTGAGCACTAAAACCAAGAGTAGTCCAACAATTATTTTGCGACTTTGCTCAAATAAACTCACTTTTTTTTCCTCCTATTTAAAACAATTTTGAAGAGTTGAAAGGGTCTGAGATTGAGACCCTTTCACCAAACCAAATGTTACGCTTTGTCTATTACGTCTTTGACGGCATCTTTTGCGTCTTGGACTGCATGGCTGGTTTCAGCTTGTTTTTGCTTGGCTTTGCCTTCAGCTTTATCCTTGGGATCGCCAGTAACATTGCCAATAGTTTCTTGAGCTGCACCTTCGATGTTTTTGGCAGTTGCCTTTGCTCTATCTTCAATACTCATTGGTTTCTCCTTGTCTGTATTTAGCTTTACAGTTTCTACTTAAATTAATAATATTGATTGACTCTCTTATTTGCACTCCCTCTGTAGGTAGAAAGAAGTCCATCGATTTTTTTTGATTTTTGATGGGAAAATTGATGGAGGATGAATTCCCTGAAAATTCTCCTTCTAAATTTTGCACTCAAAAATAGGTGCGAGCAAGATACTCTCTTGCCCACACCTTCTGGCTTATTCCTGCTTGCTAACGCGGTTGCCGATCGCTTCGACTTCGTGACAGGATAAACCCACTCCTTGCACCTTCTGCCTGCTGCCTGCCTCATGCTATGTATGGTGAGGACATTCTTCATCGATTTTGTGCTGCATTTCTTCTTTCAACTGTTCCACAGCACGCATCGTGTTAGCATTGTCTTGTTTCTGTTGCCCAAGGGCTTTTTCGCTTTGCTCGGCGAGTAATTCCTGTTTGGATTTAGGTAAACTGACTTTGTTAATGCTGGCTGTGACAGTTGCGTTTTCTTCAGTATTCATTAGCATTCACCCTTTTGGTTGCCAAAAATATTTTAAATGTGTTTGTTGAAATCTAAGCATAGATTAATACTAAGAGAAATAAGGGGGTTGTCCATCTGTCTGAAGGGAGATTGGGGAAAAGGTGAGAGGGCGATCGACACTTGACCGTCCCTGGGGCAAAATACGAGCTAGTTACCGATGGAGAGCCTGTACCAATTGCAAACTTTTGTTGCGGTAGGGTTAAACAATTTACAAAATAACAGTTAGCATTCCGATCAACTCTCCCAAGATAGAACTAAAATTTATAAGTTAGTAAAATGTATGTCAAACCCTATGGGAGCAAGGAGCAGTAATCCCTTGAAAGCAGCCGTCCTCGATCGCCAGCCAATAAAAATAGGCGTGTTGCATTCGCTGACGGGCACCATGTCTGTCAGCGGAATTTCAGTTAAAGATGCGACGCTATTAGCTGTTGGGGAAATCAATGCCAGCGGAGGAGTTCTCGGACACCTGCTGGAAGCAGTTATCGAAGATGGCGCAAGCGATTTGCAAACTTTTGCTCAAAAAGCTAAGCAATTACTCCTAGAAGAAGGGGTGGCGGTAGTATTTGGATGCTGGACTTCGGCAAGTCGCAAAGCGGTACTTCCAGTGTTCGAGGAGTTCAATGGGTTGCTGTTTTATCCGTTACAGTACGAAGGACTCGAACAGTCTCGGCACATTTTCTACACTGGTGCTGCTCCCAATCAACAGATTGTACCTGGGGTGGATTACTTGCTGGGACTGTCGAAGCGGAAAATTTTTCTCCTGGGTTCGGATTATATTTTTCCGCGCACGGCAAATCAGATTGTGAAAGCTCAACTGGCGGCACTCTCCGGGGTGTTGGTGGGGGAAGTTTATCTGCCACTGGGTTCGAGGAATGTTGATGAGGCGATCGCCCATATTCTAGCAGTAAAACCCGATGCCATTCTGAACACTCTCAACGGCGATAGCAATGTGGCTTTTTTCCAAAAGCTGCGGGAAGCGGGAGTGACGGCGGATGAGTTGCCGGTGATGTCGGTAAGTGTAGCAGAGGAAGAAGTACGGGCGATCGGACCTGAAAACATTGCGGGCCATTTGGTAGTTTGGAACTATTTTCAAACAGTCGATACACCAGAAAATCGTGAATTTGTGAAAGCCTATAAAGAAAAATATGGGCAAGATCGAGTGACAGATGACCCCATCGAAGCTGCTTATTTGAGCGTTTATCTGTGGAAAAAAGCAGTAGAAAAAGCGGGTTCGATAGAAGTGACAAAAGTGAGGGAGGCTGCTAAAAATATTGAGTTTGCCGCACCCTCCGGCATGGTAAAAATAGATGCCAAAACCCAGCATACCTGGAAAACAGTGCGTATTGGGAAGGTGAGGTTAGATGGTCAAATTGAGGAGATTTGGAATTCTGGCGCATCGGTGAGTCCCGATCCTTTCCTCAAAAATTATCCTTGGGCGGCTGCACTGGTTTCCAAGCAGATATCGGTGGGAACTCGCGCTTCTTTGATCGGGCTGTTTACGATCTTGGTATTGGTAACTTGGATGGCCGTGGGCATCGGGTGGATCGGTGCTACGGAGATGCAAAACTATGTGCTGGCGATTAAATCAGCCTCAGTGGAGGGGGGAGTTTCTGACGAAGTAATGACGGTGCTAGTGCAGCAGACTTTGGGGGTGGTGAGCCGCACTCAGCGTTGGCTGATCGGGGCTTGGATTTTGAGTTCGATCGCCGGCGTAGTTGCTTTGGTGTCG
The DNA here is from genome assembly GCF_041354475.1 of Microcoleus sp. NCBI lineage: Bacteria > Bacillati > Cyanobacteriota > Cyanophyceae > Oscillatoriales > Microcoleaceae > Microcoleus > Microcoleus sp. The sequence continues at coordinate 7,099 of NZ_JBGJZU010000100.1, read as the reverse complement.
GTTTCGGCACTGATTAGGAAGATTGGCTGGCTGCGAAAAACTGCGTCCATGATTGCCAGCGGTGATTTGACGGCTCGATCGCCGATTATTTCTAATGACGCGATCGGCGTGCTATCTTCTACTCTCAATACAATGGCACAGCAAATTAGCAGTTTGCTCAACGGCTTGGAAGTCCGTAGCCAGCAGCTAGAGGAACGTAGCCGGGAATTAGAAATCGCTAAGGACGCTGCCGAAGCCGCCAACCGGGCTAAAAGTACATTTTTGGCAAATATGACCCACGAATTGCGAACACCTTTAAATGCGATTCTCGGCTATAGTGAGTTGCTGCAAGAAGAGGCTCAGGAACTAGGCGAAGAAGATTTTGTGATGGATTTAGCCAGCATTAATATAGCAGGCAAGCAGTTGCTAGGTATTATTAGCGACATCCTGGATATTTCTAAAATTGAGGCGGGAAAGATGACTCTGTTTTTGGAGACTTTCTTGGTGTCAAATGTGGTGGAAGAAGTGGTAACTACTGTTAAACCCCTGGCGCTGAAAAATAGTAATACTCTGGTGGTGGATTGCCAGCCCAATCTGGGCACGATGCGGGCTGATTCTGCCAAAGTGCGGCAAGCGCTGCTGAATTTGGCTAGTAATGCTGCTAAGTTTACTAATCGTGGTCAAATTACGATTAGTGTTTGGAAGGAAGAAATGGCGGTTTTTCCTTGTCAAAATTCCGAGGAAAAACTCAATGTTGAGTCTAGGTTTCACCCGCAGTCGATCGTGTTTCAAGTCAGGGATACAGGCATTGGTATGACTGAGGATCAGATGATGAATCTGTTCGGGGCTTTTTCCCAAGCGGATGACTCTACTACTCGCAAGTACGGCGGTACTGGTTTGGGGCTAATCATTAGCAAGAAGTTTTGCCAGATGATGGGGGGTGATATTAGTGTTGAGAGCGAGTTTCAAAGCGGTTCTACTTTTACTATCCGGTTGCCGGTGGTAGTTAAAATCGAAACAGAAGCTGCGGGCGATCGAGAATTAGAAAATGAGTCTGATTTATATTCGGAAATAGATGTAGTAGAAGACGAAAACACGGAAGAAGTGAGAGCGGCTATTTCCCTAGAACCAAATTCTACAGTGCTGGTAATTGACGACGATCCAGACACACGGGATTTAATGACTCGCTGCTTGTCCAAACAGGGTTTTCAAGTGCATTCCTCCGCTAGCGGTGAAGGGGGGCTGCTGTTAGCTAAGGAGTTGCGGCCCGATGCGATTACTCTGGACGTCATGATGCCAAGCATGGATGGCTGGACGGTACTTTCTGCTTTGAAAGCAGACCCTGATTTGGCTGATATTCCGGTGATTATGATGACTTTTTTGGACGACAAAAATCAGGGTTTTAAGTTGGGGGCTGCGGAGTATTTGAGGAAGCCTTTTGATTACAAACGTTTTGCAGCTTTGTTGAATAAATATCAGCAACCAGCAAGTTAGTTGACTGTTAACGGTTGACTGTTGACTGTTGACTGTTGGCAATTGTTATATTAAATCCGGTTACACCGAAATAATATAGAGGAGACGGCTTTTGGAGTGTCCCTACCCAGATCAACTGTAGGGAAACGGCACTGCCGTCTCCTGGCTGTGAGTAATATTAATAATTCCGATGATACCGGATTTGATATAACTCATAAGCACTGTCAACAGTCAACGGACAACAGTCAACTGTCAACTAATAACTTAATCTAAAAATCCCATTAAAGTAGAGCTATCGTCAATGTCATTGGAGGCAATGGGGCGATTTCCACCCATTGTGGAGTAAACTTCGTCAATATGAAGATTGCTGACAGCAACAGGCCGCGCACCGGACATACTGAACATTTCACTGACTTGCATCGTGCTAGAGCCGATCGGGCGTCTCCCCAGTGTAGCAACCACTTCAAAGGTGCTGGCTTCTACGGGGCGGTTGCCGACAATGCCGTAGGTTTCGCTGATGTGTAGGGTGCTAGTGCCGATCGGGCGATGTCCCGATATCGAGACGATCTCGCTTACCGTAAAATCATTTGGACCGATCGGGCGATTGGGCAAGCCAGCAGGGAGATAGAGTTGAATTCCTGTTGCGTTGGCATCGCTGGCTACTGTCGCTTCGCTTTTGGAAGCTGCTTTACCACGACGGGCGATCGCATTACCTTTACCTTTGGGGCTGAGAGTCATAATTTTTTCCTGTTGAATTATTGGGCTTTTGATTGCTGGGTTCGGAAAGCGTCGGACTGGGACAACTGCTTTTCTAGGCTTTCTGCTTTCTATTTTGGTCAATGTTAAAATAGTATTATAAACTCTAACAAGTTTCTCAACTAAATTGCAAATTAATTGCATTTTTGTTAATATTTATTAGTAATAGCTACATTTTCCTATGGTAACTGCGGCAGCATCTTTTGAATTACAAGCGCCCTTTGAGCCTACGGGCGACCAACCGCAAGCGATCGCCCAACTGGTCAAAAGCATCCAAGCAGGCGATCGATTTCAAACCTTACTCGGTGCCACAGGTACAGGCAAAACCTTTTCGATTGCAGCGGTGATTGAAAAGATCGGCAAACCTACCTTAGTGCTCGCCCATAACAAAACCCTTGCCGCTCAACTTTGCAATGAACTGCGTAATTTTTTCCCCAACAATGCAGTCGAATATTTTGTTAGTTATTACGACTATTATCAACCAGAAGCATACATTGCCGTCAGCGATACTTACATTGAAAAAACCGCAGCAATTAACGACGAGATCGATATGTTGCGACACTCAGCCACGCGATCGCTCTTTGAACGCCGCGACGTCATAGTCGTAGCATCCATTAGCTGCATCTACGGTTTAGGAATGCCCGCCGAATACCTGAAAGCTGCTATCCCTTTGCGAGTAGGAATGGAAGTCGATCAGCGGCAAGTTTTGCGAGATTTAGTCAACGTCCAATACAGCCGCAATGACATAGATTTAGGTAGAGGCAAATTCCGCGTCAAAGGCGATGTCGTGGAAATTGGCCCCGCTTACGAAGACAGAATTATTCGCGTTGAATTTTTCGGTGATGAAATCGATGCTATTCGCTACATTGACCCAGTGACAGGTAAAATCATCCAAAGTACAGATGCTTTGAATATTTATCCAGCCCGCCACTTTGTCACGCCAAAAGAAAGATTAAATGAAGCTTGCACGGCAATTCAACAAGAACTAGAATTACGACTGCAAGAATTAGAATCAAATGGAAAATTATTAGAAGCACAACGACAAAAAGACCGCACTGGCTACGATTTGGAAATGCTGCGAGAAGTCGGTTATTGCAACGGAGTCGAGAATTATTCTCGCCATTTAGCAGGCAGAAATGCTGGGGAACCGCCGGAATGTTTGATTGATTATTTCCCCAAAGATTGGTTGTTAGTAATCGATGAATCCCACGTCACAGTCCCACAAATTCGGGGAATGTACAACGGCGATCAAGCGCGTAAAAAAACATTGATCGAACACGGATTCCGCTTGCCGAGTGCGGCGGATAATCGCCCTTTGAAAGCAGAGGAATTCTGGGAAAAAGCCAATCAGTGTATTTTTGTATCTGCAACGCCTGGGGATTGGGAAATCGAGATTTCTGAAGGAAGAGTTGCCGAACAGGTAATCCGCCCGACAGGAGTAGTCGATCCGACGATATTTGTGCGTCCGACGGCTGGACAAATTGATGATTTGTTGGGTGAAATCAATGAGAGAGTTCGTCTGAATGAGCGGGTTTTGGTGACTACTTTAACGAAGCGGATGGCGGAAGATTTAACTGAATATTTGCAGGAGAGGGCGATTAAAGTCCGGTATTTGCACTCGGAAATTCAGTCGATTCAACGCATCGAAATTATCCAAGATTTGCAGGATGGTAAGTTTGATGTTTTGATTGGGGTGAACTTGTTGCGGGAGGGTTTGGATTTACCGGAGGTGTCTCTAGTTGTCATTTTGGATGCGGATAAGGAGGGGTTTTTGCGATCGGGACGTTCTTTGATTCAAACTATTGGGCGGGCGGCGCGCCACATTCAGGGACAGGCTATTTTGTACGCGGATAATTTGACGGATAGTATGGTTAAGGCGATCGATGAAACCGATCGCCGTCGGGGAATCCAGTTGGCGTATAATAAGATGCACGGAATTACGCCACAGCCGATCGCGAAAAAGCGATCGAGTAATGCAATTCTGGCATTTTTGGATGTGTCGCGCAAGCTGAATTCTCAGCAGTTGGAGGAGGTTTACGAACACGCAAACGAGTTATCTTTGGATGAGATTCCTGAGTTGATTAAGCGGTTGGAAACTCAGATGAAGGAGGCGGCGAAGAAGTTGGAGTTTGAGGAGGCGGGTAAATTGCGCGATCGGATTAAGCATTTGCGGGATAAGTTATTGGGACATTAAACCCGGCGGTTGAAACCGCGTCCACACGAACAAAACCCGCCTTCGCGGGTTGAAGAATGGGCGGAGATTGTGCGATCGCATTAAGCATCTGCGCGATAAACTGTTAGGTCATTAAGGAATAATTGAAAAATTGAATAGAGCTTTCAGTCCATCTGCGATCGGCTGATACTCTTCAGGAGTTAAAGTGCCAAGATAGCGCGATACTCGTCGCATATCTACAGCACGTATTTGATCCAGCAATACTGTCGAGTCGGAAATGAGATTTCCCACTCCTGCCGGAAGACTTGGGTATAAGATGGGATTTTGTCCAGCCCAATTTCCTGATTGTCTGGTTATCGGCACAACAATTACCAGCGGAAAACGTATCGCACCTGTTTGACTGGGTATCCCGACTACTAAAGCAGGACGTTTTCCTTGCTGTTCGTGAAATGGAGGTATTTGAGGAGCGAAATCAACCAGTACAATATCCCGGAGGGTTATATTAGACACTGGATTTTTCGACCCCTTCTTCTTCAACAATAACGCAGCCTACCCCAGGTAGATAGCGCACGGCTTTACCAAGTGTCATGGGGTCTACATCTCCCCAATCATAGGGTGGAATTTCACCTTCTAGGTAAAGTTCGCGCCAAGTTGAGTTTTCCAACTCTTCGTCAGAAATATAAGGGAAAAGTATGAGCACTTCTCCAATACCGACAGGAAAACCATTGAGTTTGCTCAAGCCATCGATTACGGTAGCTAGAAGGGATAAGTCTATCTGGTGCAGATTTTCGGCTTTTTGGATCAGTTGGTAGATGGTTTCAGGATTGACTGTTTCGGGGATTACTTCTACCAAGCTGTCAGGGGTGAAACCTCGACTCTTAAGGTATTCAGCTAGTTGCAAACGAATTGTACTCATAGTTTTTGTGAGTAAAAATTTTTAGGCTAAAGTGCGATCGCCTTTTTCCATTATCCTATTTTTTGGATGGAAAGGGCGATCGTACTTTTTACCAGATTCCTAGTCTTTGGGCTGATTCGCGATCGTCACAATCTGCATTTGATGAACCATCGTTATCCCAGGCATTAGGCTGCCAATCACGTTCGCGCCTCAAGTCATCTATTTCTTGTTGCTGTTCAAGGACTTTTTGCTCAAAGGATTGGATAGTTTTATTCTTAGCTTTGATAGTTTCATCTTTTGCTTCGTTTTCCTCAAGCAGACTGCGGTTCCACTCCGCCAAAGCGCGGTTCCACTCCGCCAAAGCGCGGTTCGACTCCGCGAAAACACAGAGGGTTTTCTTAGCCCGCCGAAGGTTGGTGTACAACGACTCGCATTGTGGAGTATAATTATGGGACATATATTTCAAAAGTTAGGTGAACTTGTGGTGGTCTGAAGTTGAGATGTCAAACCACCGGGAGTTGTCTAGCTAAAGCAAGGCCTCTGTCTGAATCGTTACTTCAGGCGGGCCTTTTCCGTATCAGATATGATTTGCTATTGCAAAAACTACAAGACATTAAAGCGTTGTCTTTCTTACACTTGGCAATGTGAGGAAGTTTTGCTTGAGCTTGTATTTTAAGAATTTAACATTAGATTCGGTCCATTGTCAAGCGCTAAATAAGACCGTTTGTTTTCTTTATTACGGAGATTTAAACATTCGATTGCTGACCTCCGATGCCGCTTTAATCTAATACGCTTGAATAACCGCATATACGGGGCTATGGGTAAAGTGGATGCCAACTCAACCTCAATTTGCCGACATTCGATGCCGCTTTAATCTAATATGCTTGAATAGCCTGGTGTACCCGGTTATGGGTAAAGTGGATGCCAACTAAACCTAAATATCTATTAAGAATAGAGCGCCGATTGAATCGCTCGCGGGCAGACATGGTAATGGGTTTCAGAAATATATAAAAAAGGTCGATCGCCCAAAACACCACCCAAACCAACTACTTACTCAATACCGCAGCATCGGTACTGCTAGCAAAAGCCGGACGAATAAACTCCTCCTTCTCTTCCAACGTGATGTAACCCTTATCTACAGCTAGCTGCATCACTTCCTGAAGAAAACCTCTCAGCACATCTAATACGTGAGTGCGATCGAACTCAAAAACCTTTTCCCAGCCAGAAACTCCAAACTTGCTCAAAGTACAGCTAATGCGATCGTCCGTGGGTACTAACTTGATACTTAGCGTACAACTTTCAGCAAAATCTATTTCTATTGGCTTACCTTGTGACAGTTTTCTAATTTGTTCAGGCAGAGTATCGTCCAAAATCATACAGATATCAGGATCTAAAAATACCTGTATTCTCTCATCACCTATTTCTATTGATACTGTATGATCGTACTCAAAACAAAAACGCCGGATAGCTATTTCAAAATGAGTAAGTTCTCCCAATGGATCTTCAGGAGGAGCGGCGTAATTTTCTAAAAAACGTTCTCCTAATTTAAAATGAAAGTTTTGACTGTTATTCATACTCGCTCCTCCTATTTAATTATGAAAAATTTGAAATATTTACTACAGGATAACCATACTTAAGTGTGCCATCAGGATTTCTTTTTAATGGATTCAATTTAAATGCGTAGCAGCTTACAAGATACATAGGGCTTGCTGAATAATCGATCGCACTTGACGTCGCGAAAGGTTATTCGATGGCGCGATCGAGTAAAGTGCAAGATAAAGAGGTAGAATAGGTCAAAACCCGTGCATCACCACCTGCGATCG
>NZ_JBGJZU010000099.1:2056-21188 GCF_041354475.1 Microcoleus sp. | reverse complement strand
GCAATCACTAGGTTCTCAGGCAGTACAAGATATATGTCAACGCATTGAGAAAGCCTACCAACTATTTTTTAAGCATAACAAGAAAGGAGTTAGACCACCAGGATTCAAGAAAGTTAAGAAGTACAAGGAATGGGTTGCCAAAAAGAAGAATAAAGTGGTTGTTTTTATTGGCCAGTGGTACCCCAGCAGCAAGACTTGTCGAGAGTGTGGACAGGTTCTAGAAAAACTAGATTTATCAGTTCGAGAGTGGCGTTGTCCCTCCTGTCAATCGGTTAACGGAAGAGACGAAAACGCCGCTAAAAATATTCAAGCAGTCGGGGCATCGACTGTTAGCTTAGGTGATGTCAGACAGGCTAGTCCTGCAATTACTGCTTGAAGCTAGAATCAAGAGTGCGTTCACGCCGGGGAGTATGTCAAAGATTCCCGTTGCCTCCACGACTGAGTGAAGTAGTGAGAATAGCTCTGCCTCTACCTTGAGGAGAGATCCCAGATCGATCGCCTGACCCAATCAATGACCGTGGCTCCTATAATTATGCTTAACTATTCTTGTGAAGCTGTGTTGTCTCTTCAGCAAAGTACCCTTGACAGATCCGCCAGTCGGTCTGCTTTGTTGCACTATGGTCGTTGTTAGGTGTCGCACCTTAATTTAGAAATGTCCTATGGTTAAGTTAGGTCAATCCTCCTTTCGCCGTATTTTACTGTCGCGGATTTTGTTGCTCAGCGTACCCGTTCTACTGGTGGGGGAGTATGTTACCTATCGCAAAGCACGATCGACGCTTCTGGAAACAGCACGTCAAAATCTGACCGAAAGTGCCGTCAGAAAAGCAGAAACTATTGAACAGTGGGCCAAATCACTCAGATCGAATCTGATCGGCGCTTCGGAAAGCTCCATACTACAGTCTGTAGAACCCAAAGATTATCAAAAGTTTATCGCGCAGCTAGGGCAACGGTTGCCCACTCAGGTAGATTGCGTGCAATTGACTAATTTGCAGACAAATCAAGTCATCGCCAGCACCTGTGGCCCTCTTCCCATTCTGTCAAAGTCGCCACCTGCTAATTTTTGGCCGCAGCAACAGCAGCAACAGGCTCTACTAGACGACAAGAGCGTCTACATCACTCTGTCTTGGCCAGATATGCAGCAGGGGAAAACTAAAGACAAAAATCCCCTTTCCTCTACAGCTAAGTTTTCCGATTCCAGCAAGGAGGGCCAAGAGGGGAAGGAAAGTCAGGTGAGTTTGGTGTTGAGTGCCCCCGTTTACACTCGTCGTGGCAATAGTCGCCAATTGAGTTATGCTCTGAGTTTGCAGTCCTCCTTGCCAGTCCAAACCAGTGCTCCCAAGGGCTCTCTCGCTGGCTATACGGTGGCGATCGACCAAGATGGAACCATTTTGGCTCACCCCAATATTGACCGCGTAGGACGCAATATCGACCAGGAAGCTGATGCCGATCGCCTCAAGAGTCTCCTCAAAAGGGCGATCGCCGGAGGACAAGCTTTTTTACACCTATTTTCCTTTGAAAAAAATGGCGTAGAATTGCTCGCCGGCTACGCTGCTATCCCCAGCCCTTTAACTAAAAAAGAAAACAGCAAATGGATTATTTTAGCTGTCTCCCGTTTAGATTACGCCTTGTCGGGTTTGGAAGAAATTCAGCAGGTTTTATTTATTCTGATTGTCGGCTTAATTGGCGCTAGCATCATCGCCACTTTATATTTGTCTCGCGACTTAGCGCGTCCTTTGGAAAAACTCAGAGACTACGCCCTAAAAGTAGACACAGAAGCGCCACAAGCAGTCCCACAAAATCTCAAAATTCGCGAATTCAATCAATTAGCAGATGCCCTCAACAGTATGGTGGGTCGCCTCAAATCCTGGGCCGACGAATTGGAAGTTGCCACCAAGGAAGCAAAAGTTGCCAATCAGTTAAAAGATGAGTTTTTGCGAAATATTTCTCACGAATTGAGAACCCCGCTCAATGGGATTATTGGTTTTCTGCAAATTGTACGAGACGGCTACTGCGATGACCGAGAGGAGGAAATGGATTTTTTGCAGCGAGCTCACGACTCGGCTATGCAGTTACTAAATATCATTAATGATATTTTGGATATTGCTAAAATCGAAGCCGGTTCATTCTCGCTAATGTTTGAAGTAATCGAGCTGAATGAAGTCCTCGAAGATGCTATAGAGTTACAGGCTATTCCGATTAAGGAAAAAGGTTTGAAGTTACATTTGCCACTTGCTCGCCCTCCTATTACTGTTTATGCAGACCCGGAAAAACTCAAGCAGGTGTTTTTAAATGTGTTGAGTAATGCTGTGAAATTTACAGAATTAGGCAGCATTACTATATCCATAAACCTTGAATCTAACAAAATCAAAACTCCCGATCAACTCAACGGGAATCTCGGAGAAAATATCCCAAGCATGAGCGAAGATCGTGAATCGGTGGTAGTGACTATTAAAGATACGGGAATTGGTATCGAGCCTGAACAACAGCAAAAATTATTTCAGCCTTTTGTCATGGTTGATGGCTCTACTACTCGCCGATTTGGTGGTAACGGCTTGGGCTTGGCTATCTCTCGCAAAATCATGGAATCTATGAGAGGGAGTATTACAATCCACAGTGCGGGTATCAATCAAGGTGCTACTGTAGTAATTTCTTTGCCTGTTATTCAGCCATCAAATTCTGCTGTTGACAACCCGGATTTGCTAAAAGAAAATGCCATGTTTAAAGGCTTTGATTGATGAGCGAAACTAGGGGCTAATAGTTAATGGTTGTCCGTCGAGTTCTAGGGATTGGCTCAAAGCGCTAAGAATGCGGATTAATTGGACGGACTGGGAGCCGGAAGAAGTGGGGCAGGGAGTATTTGTTTGGACGCAATGCAGGAAGCGATCGCACACTTGACGCAGGGGTTCCACTGGTTCTAAAGTCAATATTTCCCGATTTTTAATGATAGTTTGCTCCCCTGCACGAACCCTTCCCAAACTATTTTCTTCACCCCCAGCATCTGAATTGCCTCGGTGTAAAATTAGGGGTGTTTCTGGCGACATTTCATCAAAAATCAAAGTTCCTAAACTGCCAACAACTGTTAAGCGCCGCTGTTTGTCGGGATTTAGCCAGCACAGGTGAATGAATGCTTGAAATCCGTCTGGGTAGGTGAGAGTTACCCAAACTAAATCTGCTAGTCCTTCTAAAGAATTTTGGGGGAAAATTGTAGGAGAAACTGGATTTTGTATTTCCTTCTGACTCCCCCCCTTGGGGGGGGCCAGGGGGGGGTTGCCTTCTGACTCTTCGGGGTGGCCAGGGGGGGGTGGGGGCAGTTGCCCCCCTTGGGAAGGGGGGGTTTGCCTTCTAAATTCCCCCCTTGGGGGGGGCGAGGGGGGGGTTGCCTTCTGAAATACACTACCCATCGCCCTTACTTGAATTGGGGTTTGTGCCAGCCAGGTATTGAAAATAGCAATGTCATGAACCGCTAAATCCCAAAGGGCATCAACATCGTGCCGCACGGGTTCGAGATGGGTGCGCTGGGCGTAACCGTAGCGCAAATTTCCCAGTTGATGTTGTTGAATAATCGCTTGGCCTCTATCGACTCCTGGATGAAATAGATAAGTGTGATCCACGAAGAGTTGGCGCTGCTGTTTTTCGGCTAATTGGCAGAGTTCTAGGGCTTCATCGCTATTGAGGGCGAGGGGTTTTTCTACCAAGACGTGGTAGCCACTGTTGAGTGCTGCTGCGGTGAGGGTATAGTGGGTAGAGGCGGGAGTGGCGATCGCCACTGCTTCTAGCCCTGGCAATTCCTGCACTTGAGCCCAATCACCAGCTAAAATTACATTTTCATTAAGATTAAACAGTTTTTTGACTGCTGCCAATGAATCTGGATTTTGGTCTACAATCGCTAAAACTTCGCTGTTTGGATGTTCTAAAAAGTTGCGAATTAGATTGACTCCCCAGCGGCCAGCACCCAATACAGCTATTCCGATTTTCATTTGTGGAAGAAGGAAGAAGGAAGATGTAATAAGTAGAAGGAAGATGTAATACTAGCAATAGTTTCAGTAGCTAAAGATATCCTAATCGCCAAGGCGATTGCTATATTACAATTTTACAAATTCCTGATTAATCATACCCTATTTTGTGATTAGTTAATCGTTATTTGTGATTAGTAGCCCCAAGCAAATAACCAATAATCAACCGTCAACCGTCAACCGTCAACCGTCAACCGTCAACCGTCAACTGTCAACTGTCAACTGTCAACTGACTAACTAATTTATTAAAAGCAGCCTGAGCCGCAGCTTGTTCTGCCGCTTTGATCGATCGACCTTTCCCCTCGGCTAGTAACTCTTCCTGAAGTCGAACTTCTGCCGTAAAACGATCCTCACCACCCTGGACTGTACCAGTTTCTTTGACAGTATATTTTGGCAAAATTTTGTATTTACCTTGAGTCAATTCCTGGAGAGCAGCTTTGTAGTTTTGGCGGGCTGGATCGCTGCGAATTTCCGTTGCTAGCCGTTGAAAGTGAAGGTCTAACCAAGGGCGAATTAATTCTAAGGTATGGGTACTCAAATAAAGGGCTGCCAGTAAGGCTTCTAGGGCATCTGCCAGTCGGCTTTCCGCCCCTGTTTTGTCGCTGGCGGCACTGCTGGCCACAATCAAATAGCGATCGAATCCGTAACTTTCAGCAATTTTTGACAAAATGCGATCGCTCACCAGGATCGATCGAATCGCCGCAAATTCCCCGACTGCACAATCAGGATAAATATCGAACAACAATTCCGATGCCGCCAGCCGCACCACAGCATCACCGACAAATTCTAACTGTTCGTAATTTGCTTTAGCTGATGCACTCGAATGAGTCAAAGCTAAATCTACTAGATGCCATTTAATTGAATTTTTCTGGGATATCCCTAATTTTCCTACTAATTTTTCAAGTTCTTTTTGACGAGATGGATAAACAATATTCATCTTAAATTTGTTATTTGTTATTGGTTATTGGTTATTGGTTATTGGTTATTTTTTATTTTTTATTTTTTATTTTTTATTTGTTATTTGTTGTTTCATGTCCGTTACGTCCGTTACCGCACTTCCTGTTACTGGGGATTTTGGGGGGGAAAAAGTCGGACATAAGCCGGGTTCTGTTCTCTCAACTGCAAGCAATTTTCGAGGGCAGTTATCTATCTGGGACGCCTGTTACCAGACGCCTCAAGCGGTACCCAAAAACGGAACTGGTAAAAAACCAACCATAGTTCCTCCGACCTTGCTCCCAACCGGGGTTTACCGAGCCAGCACCTCTCGATGCTGCTGGTGCGCTCTTACCGCACCTTTGCACCCTTACCAAATTAGTTGTTGCTTCCCAGTCTCAAGTCCTCAGTTACTTACTAACGACCCATCACTGCTGACTAATCACTAATTGGCGGTATCTTTCTGTGGCACTCTCCTCACGATCGCTCGCACTGGGCGTTACCCAGCAAGTTTGGTCTTTCGGGAGCCCGGACTTTCCTCAGACTAACTTTCATTAATCCGCAACCGCCTGCGCCTACTTTTTCCCCAAATTTATTGTACGCGATCGTTCGTCAATCAATTTAGGATTTTAGATTTCCATCATCTTTAATACTGGAAAAATTTTCAAACCAGCCGCGCCGCCAAAAAAAGTAAACTAAAGAAGAGGCGATCGTCACCATCAGCGCCCAACAAAGGGGATAACCAAAATACCAGTTCAGCTCTGGCATATTCAAGGGCGATTTCTCAGTATTAAAATTCATGCCGTACACTCCCACGACAAAGGTGAGGGGAATAAAAATGCTAGAAATCACTGTCAGTAGTTTCATGATTTCATTCATTTTGTTGCCAACTGAGGACAGATAAACATCCATTAAACCCGAAGCCAATTCTCGATAAGTTTCCACCATATCCATCACCTGCACTGTGTGGTCATAACAGTCTCGCAGATAAATTCGCACCTCTGGACTAATCAAATCACTACTATCTCGAATTAGCGCATTAATTGCATCCCGCTGTGGCCAAATGGCGCGACGTAGAGTCAGCAATTCTCGGCGGATTTTATAGATTTTTTCCAGGGTTTTACGGGTGGGCTTGACTACCACTTCGTCCTCTAATTCTTCAATCAGCTCTCCATAAACTTCTAATACTGGGAAGAATCCATCGATAATCGAATCTAAGAGAGTATATGCCAGATAATCTGCTCCGTGCTTGCGAATACTTCCTTGTCCTTTGCGAATGCGATCGCGCACCGGGTCAAAACAATCATAGTCCGGTTCTTCCTGAACAGTTAGCAAGTAATGTTTACCCAAAATTAAACTCACTTGTTCTTTATGAAAATTAAATGAATTAGGCTTAATCATTACCATCCATGCAATAATTAAAAGATGGTCTTCATAGTCTACTACCTTCGGTCGCTGGGGAACATTAACTACATCTTCTTGGGTCATCAGATGCAAATTAAATATTTGACCCATTTGTCGCCAAGTTTCTTTATTTCCCAATCCCAACATATCAACCCAAGACACAGAGTCTGTATCTAAATACGCAGCAGCTTCTTGAGGATTTACCAATTTCGAGCGAGTAGCTGTTGCCTCGGAATAGTCAATTAATACAATATCGGGAGGTGGTGCGCCCGGTTCTAAGTCCAGAGTTCCCGGCGGAGCCCCCGGATCGTCATAAAAATAATCAACATAGGAATCATCCTCATCATCTTTAATTTGTTTGCCAACACCACTAGATGTATTTATGCCTTTGTATACCATGTTGATATTTCCGAGTTTTAGTTACTATCTTTATTAGATATGATATCATGCCCTAATAAGCAATAACCAATGAATAACAAATAACAAATAACCAATAACCAATAACCAACAACCAATAACCAATAACCAATAACCAATAATATCAAATCCGGTAACATCGGAATTATTCATCTCTCTTATCTCCCTCTGTGTTCTCTGCGTTCTCTGTGGTTAAATCATTCCGATGCAGCCGGAAACGATATAACCAATAACCAATAACCAATAACCAACAACAAATAACCAATAACCAATAACTAATAACAAATAACTAATAACAAATAATTAATTATCTTTGTCGAATAGGAATTTCGATCGCCAATTCAGTCCCTCCTCCCGGTGCAGAAATGCAGCGCAGGGAGCCACAGTGTCTTTCTACTACAATTTGATAACTGATCGAAAGTCCCAAACCAGTACCTTTTCCCACAGGTTTAGTAGTGAAAAATGGATCGAATATCCGAGATTTAACAGATTCTTCCATTCCTGGACCATTATCCGAAATTGCGATCGCCACCCGATTGCTTTCCACAACCTCCGTGCGAATCCGAATGCAAGGTGATGGGTTGGAAGTTATAGGTACTGGTACACCAGGAACATCTTGCCGTTGCGTTTGGGAACCACTAGCCACTTTCAACTTCCGATGTCTGACATCTGCTAAAGCATCGATCGCATTACTTAAAACATTCATAAACACTTGATTTAGCTGTCCAGCATAGCACTGTACCAGTGGCAGTTCGCCATATTCTTTAACTATTTCAATTGGGCGAGATCTACCATTTTCTTTGAGTTTATGTTGTAAGATTAACAAAGCACTATCAATGCCTTCATGAAGATCCACAGGTTTAATATCTGATTCTTCTAGACGCGAAAAAGTTCGCAAAGATAAGACTATTTTCCCGATGCGATCGGCTCCTATTTGAATTGAATTAAGCAGATGTGGAAAATCTTCTTTCATAAATTCTACTTCTATTTCTTCCGCAAAATCAGCGATTATAGAAACTGGTTGTGGGTAATGTTCTTGGTACAAACAACAGAGTTTCAACAGATTATTGGCATATTCACGAGCGTAGGTGACATTACCGTAAATAAAACTTACAGGGTTATTAATTTCGTGAGCAATCCCAGCAACTAACTGTCCCAAGCCCGACATTTTTTCCGCTTGAATTAGTTGAGATTGAGTTTTTCCTAGTTGATGCAAAGCTTGCTTGAGTTCGTAATTTTTATCTCTTAATTTAGATTCCGCTTGCTTTCGGAGGGTGATGTTGCGAGAAATAATAATCAGTTGATTGGCCTTAAAAGGCATAAATCTTGCTTCATAAATTTGTGGTTCTTCCGTTGTATCTAAGGAATATTCTAAGGTGACAGATGTCTTATTTTCTAATGTTTTAATAATAGATTGTTCAAATTGGGTTGCTACATTTATCGGCAAAACATCTAACATTTTTTTGCCCACAAAATCTTCGACAGGAATGTAAAGATCCGATGAATTGCCTGAGAGATAATCCAAGATAACCCCATCAGCATTGAGTCGGAAGTACAAATCTGGTAGAGCGCGAAAAACAGCTTCTAACTCCGAAGTTTTTTGTTGCAGGGCTTCTTGAGCATAGTAGCGATCGCTAATATCAAAAATTACCCCATCCAAACAATAAACGCTTCCATCTTCATCAAATACAGGAGAACCTTTATCCCACACCCATTTAATCGTGCCGTCTGCCGCCAGCAGGCGATATTCCAAGCTGTAAGACTGTTTATTTTCTATTGCCCTCCGAATCGTGGCTTCAACTTGCTCCAAATCTTCCGAATAAATAACGCTGGCAAAAGTCCGAGAAACTCTGTCGGAAAGCAATCTAAAATCCGCAGCCGGATAACCAGTGAGCGAGTAAACTGCATCGCTAATAAAACTGACAGAAAAATCGCACCACCACCGATAAACTACTCCGGGAATATTAGCTACCAATGACCTGAATCTGGCTTCGCTTCTACGCAACGCGGCTTCAGATTTATGGCGTTCAGTAATATCATGAGCGAAAGAAAGCACTGCAAATATATTGCCTTCCTGGTCTCGGAGAGGTACTTTTTGGGTATCAAAAATATGTATCGAGCCATCAGCAAATGTGGCTGGTTCGCAGGGATTATGAATAATTTCACCAGCCAATACCGCCAAGTCGTCTGTGCGTATATTTTGAAGAGTTTCACCACCATTGTCAATTATTATATCTTCTTCAATAAGCAGTTCTAAATCCGATTGACCGATAATTTCATCGACTGTTTTACCAATACCTTTAGCGAAGCTATTATTTGCTAAAATACATCGAAAATTTAGATCTTTGGCAAAAATCCAATCACTGCTTTTGTCAAGGACAGTTCGCAACAGTTGTTCGGAACGTTCCGTTTGTTCCAAGGCTAGCTTTAGTTCTAATTCTAGGGTTTTGCGATCGGTAATGTTTTCAAAGGCTACGCCGACGCAGTTGTTGGGTAAGGGAAAAGCTTTTATAGAAAAAGCGCGGGTTACTCGATCGCTTTCATCGCACTCAATATCTTCAATTTCTAAGGCTTTTTGGCTACGAATTACCGATGCAAATGCTTGGGGAATATTTTTCGCTCGCGACTTGGGAAAAATCTCGTCGATTGTCATTCCCAGAACATCTGCCATTTCTAATCCTGTAAATTTGGTAGCAGCGGGATTGGAGGCGATCGCCCTTAAGGTGCTGTCATCATCAATATTTTCTAGATGGTAGACGTACAAACCTATTTGCATATTTTCAACAATTTGGTCATAAAGACGAACACTTTCATCTACCTGTCGGCGTTCCGTAATATCTTCAGTAATGCCCAAAACGTATTGAGGATTGCCTTTCGAGTCAAGAATGGGCACTTTCCTAGTGTGCAGTATTCTCATACCTTTGTGGCGAGTTTGAAAGGGTTCTTCGACTATTTCGGTGACGCGGGAGTGGTTGTGATAGCTAGTCAAAATTTCCCGATCTTGAGCTGTGGAAACATCAGCTTGTTCTTTCGGATAAATATCATAGTCATTTTTGCCGATCGCCTCGGCGGAAGTAACACCTGCGATCGTCTCTCCCGCTTTATTCCACAGCACAAATCTCAGGGAGGAAGCATCTTTAGCAAACACGCCCACTGGCAGATTTTCTACCACTGAAGTGAGGAATGTTCTAGCAGATTTTAATTCAGCTTCTGCACGCTTGCGCTCGATGCCTAAAGCAATGACATCAGCCACCGATGCTATAGTTTCCAGAAAAGCTTCTGTCATTGGTTGAGCGCTCACAATTCCCATGACTCCCACTAAGCGTTCTTCGACAATCAATGGATAGCCAGAAAAAGATATAATAGATTTTTGGGAACTGCAATTAAGTCGCACTTGTGAATTATTAACACTAGCTAATTCCGCACCCTCTCCAATTATTACTTCCCCTAATTGTTGGGGATTAATATTAAAATTATTCGGCTCAAATTGGCAGTCAATTTGAGGTTTTTGGCTGTGGGCAATCAGATTGATTTTACCTTCAACAAAGCGTGCCATATTGTCTTGGTCGCTAGAAATTCCGGCTGATGCCTGCATTTCCAGGACATTTTCTTGAGAGTTGAAAGTCCAAATTTCAGCAGAGACGACATCCAAATTTTGAACCATTGCCTCACAGCAGGGCATCAGGATATCTTGAGGGTATTTAGTGAGAGCAATCCCCACATCAGCTACCATTGCTGTCAGTCTAGTAGCTTGGGATTGTGCGGCTTCTAATAATTTGCGTTCGGTGATATCTTCCACCAAAGAAAGTACGGTAAAATTATCCCCGCTACGAATAATAGAGTTGAACCAGTGACACCAAATAACTTTGCCACTTTTAGTATAATTGCGGTTAATTGAAGTATTGGCTTTACCGGTTGCTAGTTCGAGTTGGAGTGCACTTACAGCCTCGATATCTTGCTCGCAAACCAAAGCCAAGTCGCCGAATTCCCTACCCATCATCTCCTCAGATGTCCAGCCAAAGATGTCTTCAGCCCGTTTGGACCACTGAACTATCCGAAAATTTTCATCCCACCCTACCATTGCCAGGGGACTATTAGCAGCGTTTAACCAAAGTAAATGATTCGAGTGGCGCAACTGTTGACTTTTCTGCTGCTGCCAGCGATAGTGCCTAGTGATATCTCGACCCACACCGAAAACCCGCATTTGATTGCTAGAAGCATCCACCACTGGCGTGTAAGTCGTCTCATAAATTTTAATCCCGCCGTCTCTCTCCGTTACCTCGTGAATTGCCAGCTTTTTTTCCCCTGCGAGCAATACTTGTTTGAGGCAGGAATCAATTTGGGAGATAATGTTTTTCAGAGCAGCACTATTGGGATATAATTTCAATAAATCTTGATTGGTTTTGTTGACTATTTCAGCAGGTTCCAATCCCATCCAAGCAGCAGCAATAGGATTAACAGATAGGTACTTTTGCTGTCCATCGCACTCTAGGAAAGCATCAACAGAGTTAGATAAAAAAGACTGAAACCAGTTGATAACTTCCTGCATGGGTATTTTTTGATAGCTTGCAAGTTAAGCTTTATATTTTTGGTCAGATCTCCTACACCAACCTGACTACAGCTAGTTGTGCTGCCCAACGACTGCGTAGCCGAAGTGTGTTGTGGGGATTCCGACAAAGAAATCTGAAATCAGTTTAACTCACTCAAATATTTTTGAACACTGTACTGCTGCGGTGTATGGTGCTATTTTCAGCCCAACAATCAATGATACAAAAAATTTTAGGACATTTTATTTATTTGAATATAACTTAATACTAAAGCAGATTCTAAGTTTTTACACAAGATGTATGCGATACAAAATGGAGAGGCAGAGGTCGGAAAGCCTGTTCTTGGTATCGATCGCAGATTCTTATTTCACAGTTGTGGACGCAACAACCCGGTTTCTGGAGGTAATATCCTGATTGGATATTGATGGCGCGCCAGAAACCGGGTTTGTTAGGTGGATAGTGCGTCCCTGGTGATGAACTACATCATGCCCATGCCGCCCATGCCACCCATGCCGCCCATGCCGCCCATGCCACCCATGCCGCCCATGCCACCCATGCCGCCCATGCCGCCCATGTCGCCCATGTCACCACCAGCTTTTTTCTTCTCTGGTTTTTCGACAATCACGGCTTCAGTGGTTAACACCATACCAGCAATGGAACCAGCATTCTGTAGAGCCGATCGCACTACCTTAGCAGGGTCAATAATCCCGGCCGCAATCATATCTTCGTAGACATCAGTGAGAGCATTGTAGCCAACGTTAAACTCGCTAACGCGCACACGCTCGATCACGATCGAACCTTCAACGCCTGCATTATCCGCGATTTGACGCAAAGGTGCTTCCAAAGCCTTCGCAACCAAGTCAGCGCCAAGCTGTTCTTCGGCATCTAAAGTATTTCTGATCGCGTCTATCTTGGTGATCAAGTGAATTAGAGTCGTGCCACCTCCGGCAACGATACCTTCTGCCACAGCAGCTTTAGTGGCGTTCAGAGCGTCATCAATCCGCAGTTTACGATCTTTGAGCTCGGTTTCGGTGGCTGCACCGACTTTAATCACAGCGATACCGCCTGCGAGTTTGGCGATGCGTTCGGTTAGTTTTTCCGTGTCGTAGTCGGAATCTGTCGCTTCTAGCTGTTGGCGGATTTGTACAATCCGTTTTTGGACATCAGCTTTATGTTCATCGCCCGCCACGATAATTGTGTTTTCTTTGTCGATCGTAATTTTGCGGGCGGTACCGAGCATTTCCAAAGTGGCGGTATCAATGCTGAGTCCGACTTCTTCGGAAATCAGTTGGCCACCGGTGAGAACGGCGATATCTTGAAGCATCGCCTTGCGACGTTCGCCAAATCCGGGAGATTTGGTAGCTGCGATATTCAATACGCCACGGGCTTTGTTGACTACCAGAGTTGCCAAAGCTTCGCCTTCAATATCTTCGGCGATAATTACCAGCGGTTGACCAGCGCGAGCGATTTTTTCGAGAATGGGGACAAGTTCTTGAATCGAACTAATTTTTTTGTCGGCGATCAAGATGCGAGCGTTTTCGTACTCAACTTCCATGCGATCGGTGTTGGTGACAAAATAGGGAGACAGATAACCGCGATCGTACTGCATCCCTTCGACAACTTCTAATTCTGTCAACAGAGATTTCGACTCTTCAACAGTAATTACGCCATCCTTGGTGACTTTTTCCATGGCTTGGAAAATCATTTTGCCAACTTCTTCGTCATTACCGGCGGAGACAGTGGCGACCTGAGCAATGGCATCACCTTCGACAGGTTTAGCCAATTTGGCGATTTCTAGTACCAAGTGGGCGATCGTTTTTTCAATTCCCCGGCGCAGGGCGACTGGATTTGCGCCCGCGGCCACATTCTTCAAGCCTTCACGAATCAGGGATTGAGCCAGAACGGTTGCCGTTGTTGTGCCATCGCCTGCGATATCTTTAGTTTTGGAAGCTACTTCTTGAATTAAGCGAGCGCCAGCATTTTCCAAGGGGTCTTCCAGTTCGATATCTCTAGCAACCGTGATACCATCGTTAACGATTTGGGGAGCTCCGAACTTCTTTTCCAATAAGACGTTCCGACCTTTGGGCCCCAAGGTAATGCGGACAGCATCAGCCAGTTGATTGACACCGCGTTCTAGTGCCCGCCGAGATTTGTCGCTAAATGCAACTATTTTGGTCATGTTTTGTCTCCATTTGCTTACATAGCAAATTTAGCACTCTCTGAGGCTGAGTGCTAAATCGATCGATTTTTGGTTTATTTTCCAGTCCGGTTAAACTCACCGCAGTCCAAACTTCTTGCCTGTTGAGGCTGTCGGGCCTGTTCCACAAAGAGTAATTTTTTTGGTGGGGTGGGCCGGAGATCCCGCCCTAAACTGAATCGGTGTATTCGTGTCAAAATCTGTGTAGTGCCTTTTTACCGACTTGCTAAATCTAAGAGCCTTCTTCCTTCTTCCTGAATTTCCCCCCTCCCCCCTTGGGGGGGCTAGGGGGGGCTGAATTTCCCCCCTAGGGGGGGGCTAGGGAGGGCTGAATTTCCCCCCTAGGGGGGGCAGGGGGGGTTCTTCTTCCCTCTTCCTTCTTCCTTCTTCCTTCTTCCTTCTTCCTTCTTCCTATGGCCCGTTATTCTCGACTGCAAAAACTGGGTGCTTATATGCGCCCCCACTGGAAAGCGACATTTTGGGGCGTTTTTTCCCTGCTAATTGTCAATGCTGTGGGCGTTTACATTCCCCTGCTGATTCGGAATGCAGTTGACACTCTGCAAGTTGCGATCGAATTTGACCAAGTTTTAAACTACGTGTTGCTGATTCTGGTACTCGCCTCAATCATGTGGGTGATTCGGATGGCATCGCGGATTTTTCTGTTTGGCGTGGGGCGTCAAGTCGAATTTGACCTCAAACAGCAAATATTTAATCATTTATTAACTTTAGAACCATCTTATTTTGCGGCCAATACAGTCGGAGATTTAATTAACCGCGCTACTTCCGATTTGGATAATATTCGCCGCTTGGTGGGGTTTGCGGTGCTGAGTTTGGCGAATACAGCCTTTGCTTACGCTTTAACTTTGCCCGTGATGCTGGGAATTAACGTGCGGCTGACACTGTTGGCGATCGCGGTTTATCCTTTAATGCTAGTTTTGGTACAATTATTTAGCGACAAACTGCGCATCCAGCAACTAGCTGTCCAGGAAGAACTGTCGGCGATGAGCGATTTGATTCAAGAAGATATGAGCGGAATTTCCGTAATTAAAATCTACGCTCAAGAAGAGAACGAACGCCGCGCTTTTGGTGATTGTAATGAAAAATTGCTCTCAGCAAATTTAGAATTAGCAAAAACCCGCAATTTTATTTTCCCCTTACTAGGCGGCTTGGCAAGTGTGAGTTTGTTAGTTTTGCTCGCTGCGGGTGGAGGTTCCATTGCTAAGGGTGAAATTAGCGTTGGCGATTTTGTCGCTTTACTGATTTATGTCGAGCGTTTGGTGTTTCCGACAGCACTTTTGGGCTTCACCATTACTGCTTATCAGCGGGGAGAAGTGAGTGTCGATCGCATCGAATCAATCCTTACCGTAGAACCCAAAATTTACGATCGGACTGATGCAATTGAAATGCGAACTCCAGTTAAAGGCGAGATAGTAGCCCGCAACCTAAATTATAAATACCCAGGTGCTAATATCCCCGCCCTGAAAAACCTTAACTTTACCATTAAACCGGGAGAAACTGTAGCTATTGTTGGGGCGATAGGATCTGGGAAATCGACTTTAGCTAATGCACTCCCCAGACTGCTGGATATTGCTCCAGGTGAATTATTTGTAGACGGATTAGATATTACTCAGGTAAAATTGACCGACTTGCGCGGGGCGATCGCCTACGTACCCCAAGAAAGCTTTCTCTTCGGTACTACCATCAAGAATAACATCCGCTACGGCAATCCCTTAGCAGAACAGCCAGAAATTGAACACGCAGCCCAACAAGCACAAATTCATCCAGAAATCCTCAACTTTCCCCAGCAGTACAAAACAATTGTCGGCGAGCGCGGCATTACATTATCTGGCGGACAAAGACAAAGGACAGCCCTAGCTCGCGCCCTATTAGTTGACGCTCCCGTACTCATTTTAGATGACGCTCTATCCAGCGTTGACAATCAGACGGCTACCGACATTTTGAAGAATTTGGCAACGGGAACAGATCGCAAAACAGTCATTTTTATCTCCCATCAAATGTCAGCCGCCGCTAGTGCCGATCGCATTTTCGTCATGGAAAAAGGAGAAATTATTCAAGTAGGAAGTCACAAAGAATTAGTAGCACAACCAGGGCTTTATCAATATTTGTGGAACCAGCAACAATTAGAAGAGTTATTGCATTAATGGGGCATCGGGATTCCCTGTTCCCTGTTCCCTGTTCCCTGTTCCCCCTTCCCCTTTCCCTTTCCTCTTTCCCCCCTTGGGGGGGGGCAGGGGGGGGGTGGCTTCTGCTGTTTGCCTTATAATTAAGATATCTACTCAAATCATACCTGAATCATGCTCACAGAAACAAACGCCATACTTTGGCCAAGCCTAGTTACCGCCTCAGCACTATTACTCTATTTTATTGTCACGATTAACGTCGGTAGAGCTAGATTCAAATACAAAGTTTCTCCTCCCCAAGTGACAGGAAATCCAGACTTTGAGAGAGTATTGCGAGTTCAGCAAAACACCTTAGAGCAAATGATATTATTTTTGCCATCCCTGTGGCTCTGCGCGCAATTTATCAGCCCCATTTTTGCCGCTGCTATCGGTGCAGTTTGGATAATTGGACGCATTTTATTTGCTTGGGGTTACTATCAAGCTGCCGAAAAAAGAGCCGTGGGTTTTGGAATTAGTACCTTAGCTACTGTAGCTTTACTTGGCGGTTCCTTCACTGGCATCATCATGTCGATCCTGAAGCTTTAACCATAGCTTAATCTCGTTTCTACTCGTTCCCTAGCTCAGCCTGGAATTTTCCTGTTACCCAAGCGCCTAAATTTTTGGAGTAAATATGTCAGAAACCAATAAGCCTGTATTTCAAATTAGCCCCCAACTTTTTCAACAACTTGTTGAATGGCAAGAAAAAATTGCCGAAGAAGATGAATTAGCCATGAACTCAGAAGCAGAAAAATCCACTGAGGTGAAACATCCGAGGGAAAGTCATGAAGAAAATTCTCAAACAGATAATTCCTAGCTTGTGGCTGGTGGCATCTTTTGGATTTCCGGTTGCTGTGTCAGCCCAAGTGTTTACACCCAGCCAACTTCAGCAAATCAATAGCGGTTTGTTTCGTTCTAATTCTCAAGATTTTTTTATCCGGGGAAATCGTCAACTCGAACAGGAAATTAAAGTTTTATCGAAGCAGGGTTTAAATTCGGAGGTGAAAATTTTGGAGATTGAGAAAAAAAAGCGCTCTGAGAGTTGTAACCCAGAGTTTCAAATATCATCGCGCAATTTTGACACAATAAATAAGTGCCGCACCGATTCCTAGTCTCAATACAAACGTAAAAGATGTTTGCAGGGGGAGCATTCCGATTTTGCATAGGCGAAGCATAACCGTAGACAATTTATTAGCTCGCGCCAGATATTTACAGCGGTCATGCTTCGTCCCTAGGAATATATTTGCAAAACACAGATGCACTCTTTGCAGGTACTATTAAAATGAATGGGAGGCAACTATTCAAGATTTAGTGTTAATGGATCGACAAGTAATGACCAAGTTGAAACAAGCCATGTTGGAAGCGGCAACTGCTGCTGAATTGGCCGCTATCATTATTGATTTCACTCATGAGGAAATGATGGTAGTTTTTCATGCACTAGAATGGGAACAGCAGCATAGGATTAAAGCTATTTGGCTGGGTGTGGGTTAATATCAAATCCGGTAGCATCTGAATGATTCAGATCTCTATTCTCTCCCTCTGTGTCCTCTGTGTTCTCTGCGGTTAAATCATTCCGATGCAGCCGGAAACGATATAACATACAGCGGTTCCCGCTCTTTCGAGGTACAGTAGCAGCAATTAAATTTCCCAATTTTTTAAAGGTTGGCGATCGATTAGGTGTACCGCATAACAGCGGGAAGTGCTGTATATAGCAGTCGCAAAGGCGCTTTGGTTATTGCTACCTGAGCGGAGTCGCAGGGAGCAATAACCACAATACCTTAACAGCCTTTGCAGTTGCTATAGAATCAGGAGGAAAGTCGTGACTACGAAGCCAATCTAAGCTAGGGTATCGAGGCATAATTGCCGGAAATGGTCTCCCCGTTCCTCAAAGTTTTGGTATTGATCGAAGCTAGCGCAAGCTGGGGAAAGCAGCACTACTTTTACATTATTTTGTTTACCTAATTCTGCTGCTCTCTTAATTGCTCTTTCCATTGTTTCTACGATTTCCCAAGCGTTGTAATTGGCTTGTTCGAGCCGATAGCTAAAAATACCCGCAGCATCTCCAATTAACAACACCCCAACAGCTTTTGCTTTGATTGTATCAATCCAGGCGCTATCTTCGCCTTCTTTTGGGTCGCCACCGGCAATTAAAATTGCTGGGGCGCTTACGGAGGCTAATCCGACTTGGGCGGCGTCATAATTGGTGGCTTTGCTGTCGTTGATGAAATCTATGCCTTCCCAGGTGCAGATATGTTCGAGACGGTGGGGTACTCCTGGGAATTTGCTAATGGCTTGGGCGATCGCACTTTTATCGATTCCCGCTAAATTAGCCGCTGCTACCGCCATCAACAAGTTTTGCAAATTGTGTTCTCCCACCATTTTCAAAGTATCAGCAGGCAGAATTTGCTGGTTTTGAGCGATTACCCAACCGTCTTTAATGTAAGCCCCAAAATCTTTATTTCCTAACAGTTGTGTTTCACCTTTGACGCTTGTCCAACACGCATCGGGCCAGTTGTCCAGTCCTTGTTGCCGCAAATACGGATCGTCCCCGTTCAACACTTGGAATTGGGATTTTTTCAGCAATTTGGCTTTAATGTTGTAGTAATTTTCTAAAGTTTTGTGGCGGCTGAGATGATCTGGTGTGAAAGTCGTCCAAATGCCAATTCGCGGCGCTAGAGATGAGGAAGATTCTATTTGATAGCTGCTGATTTCAGCGATGACCCAATCTGGCTGTTTTTCGGCTAAGGCTAATTCGCAGGCGGCATACCCTATGTTGCCACAAGCGGGTGCATAGAGTCCAGCTTCGGCAAAAATTGCTGCGATTAAAGCTGTAGTTGTAGTTTTCCCGTTAGTGCCGGTAATTCCTACCCACGGTGATTTGAGATAGCGCCACGCTAGTTCCATTTCTCCGATGGTTTCAATCCCTAATTTTCGGGCTTGGATTAATGCTGGAATGTCCCAGGGAACTCCGGGACTTACTACTATTAGTTGTATAGATTCGTCGGGTTGAAAGGATTTACCTAACTCTACTTTAATGCCTTCGGTAGCGAGTTCTTGTTGCTGTGTGAGTAAGTTTGGGGAAGATGAGCGATCGCTCAATGTTACTTCCCATCCTTCCCGTTTTAGCAGTCTGGCGGCGGCTATTCCTGATTTTCCTAGTCCAATGATATGAGCGATCGGCATAATTTGTGTGAGGGAGCGAATTTTGCTGGTTTTGTCTTTTTGTATGGGTTACGGTTTTTTGGGATTTTTTTACCGCAGAGGGCGCAGAGGGCGCAGAGGGGGAGATGAGATAATTTAATTTTTCCTATTTTGTGGGTTTTGTCTTTTTGTATGGGTTACGGTTTTTTGGGATTTTTTTACCGCAGAGGGCGCAGAGGGCGCAGAGGGGGAGATGAGATAATTTAATTTTTCCTATTTTGTGGGTTTTGTCTTTTTGTATGG
>NZ_JBGJZU010000099.1:0-1956 GCF_041354475.1 Microcoleus sp. | reverse complement strand
GTTACGGTTTTTTGGGATTTTTTTACCGCAGAGGGCGCAGAGGGCGCAGAGGGGGAGATGAGATAATTTAATTTTTCCTATTTTGCTGGTTTTGTCTTTTTGTATGGGTTACGGTTTTTTGGGATTTTTTTACCGCAGAGGGCGCAGAGGGCGCAGAGGGGGAGATGAGGGAGATTGATGTTTCCTATGCCAATGGTTTTGATATTACATCAAAAGGTTTGGTGGCTTTCTAAAATCGGCTTTCTAAGATCGATTGACGATCGCCCCAAAGTCTGCTAGTACGCGGGCGTGATTCCGCAGCAATCCCAATAAATTCAACCGATTTCGTTTAATTTCTGGGTCAGAATCCATCACCAAAACGCTTTCGGGTCCGTCGAAAAAGTTGCTGACAGTCGGAGCAATTTGAGTTAAAGTATCTACCAATAACTGATAATTCCGAGTTTGCTTGGATAGTTTGGTTTGTGGCACTAATTGGACTACTGCGTCGTAGAAAGCTTGTTCGGATGATTTTTGAAATAATTCTGGTTTCACCGCTGTTTTTGGTTCCAATTGGATTTTATCCAACTCTCCTTGAGCCGCTAAACGAGTTGAACGATTCACTGTTTCGTAGATTTTATCTAATGTGTTGTCATTGCGGATTTGCTGCAAGAAAAGTGCTCTTTCTAAAGTGTCCAACAAATCTTTTAATGCTCGTTCGGTATATTCGGGGTCGTTTTCTCCTAAAACAGCATTCACCAAATCGTAATCGACATTCTTTTCTTCTTCCAGCAAAGTCCGAATTCTTTGCAGGAAAAACTCTGATAATTGTGACAGTAATTCTGGGCTGGTTTCCGGGCGCGCTGCGGTAAATTCGGCTACTACTTGCGCGAGTAATTTGTGTAAATTTACTGGCAACTGAGCTGCCCAAATAATGTTGATTATGGCGTTGGCGGCGCGGCGCAAGGCGAAGGGATCGGAGGAACCAGTCGGCAACATTCCTAAGCCGAAGATGCTGACTAATGTATCTAGTTTGTCCGAGATTCCGACAATTTGACCTGTGAGAGTTTGGGGCAAATTGTCGCCTGCACCTTTGGGCAAATAATGTTCAAAAATCGCTGTGGCTACTGCTTCTGATTCGCCGCTGGCTAGGGCGTATTTCTGCCCCATGATTCCTTGCATTTCTGGGAGTTCGTAAACCATTTGGGTTACTAGGTCGGCTTTGCAAAGTAAGGCTGCTCTGGTGACATCGGCTTGCTCTGTCTCTGGGATTTGCAGTTGGTTGACCAGGAGATTGGCTATTTTGCAGAGGCGATCGACTTTGGCGCGTACAGTCCCCAAATCTTCCTGGAAAGTGACTGTTTCTAATTTGGGCAAATAATCTTCTAAAGGTTTTGCCAAGTCTGCTTTGTAGAAAAATTGACCGTCTGCTAATCTGGCGCGCACAACTCGCTCGTTGCCGGCGGCTATGATGGCAGATTTGGCTGGATCGCCGTTAGAAATAGTAATGAAGTAGGGTAAAAGTTCGGGGTATTGAGGATTTTTGAGAATCGGAAAATACCGCTGGTTTGTGACAATAATTGTGGTGATTACTTCTGGCGGCAACATCAAAAATTCGTCGTCAAATTTGCCTACTACGGCGTTTGGCCATTCTACTAAGTCGGTTACTTCTTCTAGCAAATCATCGCTGATGTCTGCGTAACCGCCTTGTTTTGTGGCTGCTGCTTCTACTTGGGCTTGAATTTGATTTTTGCGCTGTTGGCGATCGACTTCAACGTAAGCTGCACGCAGACACTGGACATAATCCTCTGCTTGGGGAATGGAAACCCCCCCCGTCCCCCCCTTAGTAAGGGCGGGTGTAGGAATCGATGTCTCCTCCTGAGTAAGGGCGGGTGTAGGAATCGATGTCTCCTCCTGAGTAAGGGCGGGTGTAGGAATCGATGTCTCCTCCTGAGTAAGGGCGGGTGTAGGAATCGATGT
>NZ_JBGJZU010000098.1:0-23461 GCF_041354475.1 Microcoleus sp. | reverse complement strand
GCAATCACTAGGTTCTCAGGCAGTACAAGATATATGTCAACGCATTGAGAAAGCCTACCAACTATTTTTTAAGCATAACAAGAAAGGAGTTAGACCACCAGGATTCAAGAAAGTTAAGAAGTACAAGTCTTTCACCCTCAAGCAATCAGGTTATAAGTTTGTGGGTGGGAATAGGGTAAAAATTGGTAGTCGAGTTTATCAATTCTGGAAATCCAGAGAGATAGAAGGAACCGTTAAAACTTTAACCATTAAACGCACCCCGTTGGGTGAATTGTTTCTGGTTTTGGTTGTTGACGACGTTAGCCCAGAAGTTGAAGTTAAGACGGGTAGAATCGCTGGTTTTGACTTTGGGTTAAAGACATTCCTCACCTGCTCAGACGGTACAATAATTGAGTCTCCCCAATTTTTTAAACAATCCCTAAACGCTATTAAAAAAGCTAGTAAACAGCATTCTAAAAAGCTAAAAGGCTCATCAAACAGAGAAAGAGCTAGAAAGAATCTAGTACGCAAGCATGAGGATATCTCTAATCGTCGGCATGATTGGTTCTGGAAGTTAGCCCATGAGCTAACTGATAAGTTCGATCTTCTCTGCTTTGAGACTTTAAATCTCAAGGGGATGCAACGTCTTTGGGGTAGAAAGATATCAGACTTGGCGTTTGGTGAGTTTCTACAAATCCTAGAATGGGTTGCCAAAAAGAAGAATAAAGTGGTTGTTTTTATTGGCCAGTGGTACCCCAGCAGCAAGACTTGTCGAGAGTGTGGACAGGTTCTAGAAAAACTAGATTTATCAGTTCGAGAGTGGCGTTGTCCCTCCTGTCAATCGGTTAACGGAAGAGACGAAAACGCCGCTAAAAATATTCAAGCAGTCGGGGCATCGACTGTTAGCTTAGGTGATGTCAGACAGGCTAGTCCTGCAATTACTGCTTGAAGCTAGAATCCCCGTGCGTTCACGCCGGGGAGTGTGTCAACATTGTCCCAGGTTTCGGCGATGGCTAGGCGATCGAGGTTTTCTTCCATGCGATCGGCTATTTTGTGTATAATCCGCGCCCTTTCTGCGGGGTTAGTCTTACCCCAGTTGTCTTTCGCTGCGTGGGCGGCATCTAGGGCTAATTCTACATCTTCGGCGGTCGATCGCGGGATTTGACAAATTGATTTTCCGGTAATGGGAGACAGGTTTTCTGAGTATTTTCCTTTGACTGGTGCTACCCATTTCCCACCGATAAAGTTGTCGTAACGAGCTTGAAAAATCGACTGATTGCCCGATAGAACTGGTGCTGCTATTACCATTTTATTACCTAATTAAAATTTGTTTTTGCGTAGTTCTTAATATCTAGCATCTCCTATTTTTGGATTTTTTGCCCCAGGATATACAAAATTTTACATTACCTAAATATTGAGGCTCGGATTTGAAGATATAATATGAAAACATATTTTAGTGGCACTCGCACTGAATTAGCCCGGAAGCATCCCGATTTTGCATAGGCGAAGCATGACCGCTGTAAATCTCTGGTTATCACTAATAAATTGTCGGCGGTCATGCTTCACCCCTAGGAATATTTGCAAAACAAAGCCTGTTCAATAACTGGCTTTTGTGGAGATTTTTAATTAACTGTGTCGCTGGGGTAGTTCGATCCGAAATTGAGTACCTTTACCCGCTTGGGAAAAATACTTCAATTCCCCTTTGTGCTGCTCGACAATTATGTCATAACTGATAGCAAGTCCTATGGTGCTGGCATCCATGGCAGGTTTCGTAACAAAAAATCGATCGAAAATTTGGGTTTTTATCTCTTCGCTCATGGCGATGCCATTATCAGCAATCTCAATGGCAATGCGCTGACCACTTACCACCTGAGTGCGAATCAAAATCACGGGTTTAAAGTTGATTGCTTCGGACTCGTTCAATTCTTGACTAGACTCTTCCAAAGCATCGATCGCATAACTCATAATATTCAGAAAAGCTTGATTTAGTTGACCGGCATAACACTCAATTTGTGGCAAATTGCCGTAGTCCTTCACCACCTTGATATCGCGCCTGCCTTCGCGAGCAGGTAAGCGGTGTTGCAATAGTAAAAGAGTATTTTCTAAACCGTCGGAAACGTCGAATAATTGCCAACCGGAGCGATCGCTGCGGGAAAATTCCTGTACCGACAAGATAATTTGGCGAATGCGATCGCTCCCCGTGCGCATGGAACTGACAATTTTCAAGAAATCATCCAGCAGGAATTCCACATCCATGTCTTGTTGTTTTTGCAGAATCTCTTCGCTAGGATTAATTAACTGTTTTTGATACATTCGCAAGAGTTCAATCAAATCATTAGCGTAAGTTTGTATGTGAGTCAGATTGCTGTAAATAAAAGTAATCGGATTGTTAATTTCGTGGGCAATGCCAGATACTAATTCCCCCAGGTTAGACATTTTTTCATTTTCTATAATCCGATGGTGGAACTGTTGCAATTCTTGGTGCGATCGCTCCAACTGTGCCCTCAACTGGCGCGATCGAAAACCACCGCGTACCCGCCCCAATAATTCCTGCTTAACTATAGGTTGCAGCACAAAATCGTCCACTAGCACATCTAATTTTGTGGAGTCAAACTGGTCTGATGCAGCCAGCAGAATCACATAGATAGTGCCAAATTCTGAGTTATCCGCCCGCATTCGGTACAAATCTAACCACTCAATTTGAGGTGAAGTCCCATCAAAAA
Source organism: Microcoleus sp. (assembly GCF_041354475.1). Classification (NCBI taxonomy): domain Bacteria; kingdom Bacillati; phylum Cyanobacteriota; class Cyanophyceae; order Oscillatoriales; family Microcoleaceae; genus Microcoleus; species Microcoleus sp. The sequence goes on along the minus strand of NZ_JBGJZU010000098.1, from coordinate 20,759 downwards.
TTACCAAATCTGGGGAGGTTTGCTCAGCTAAATCTAACCCGGACTGAGCATCAGGGGCGACTATCACCTGATGTCCCTCCCCTGAGAGGAACTCTTGCAGGACTTCCAAAGTCAGAGCATCCGCGATCGCCAAAATCTTTCCCATAACACCAGCTCCACAAATTACCTTTCAGGATACAACAGCCCGAATTATCACTGTATATTTAAAATTAAAATAATTAAATGTTACCAAAAATTACCAATAACTACCCCAGGAAACCCCAAAAAACTTTAAAATTAATTGATATTATCGTCAATAACCCTTCTCGGTCAGCGCCTGGGAATGCCAATTACCAACAACCCGTCAACTTTGATTCAATCCGAAACACTCGAACTATTAGAATGGTCGCGCTTGTGTCAGCACTTGGCTACCTTCGCGGCCACCAAACTGGGTGTCGCCGCCGCCCTCGACCTCCAAATCCCAGCAACTCAAGCTGAAACAGCAGAATTGCTAGCTCAAACTCAGGAAGCTTATCAGTTGGATAACCGTCCCGGCGGTGGTTTGGCTTTTGAAGGCATCCAAGACATCGGTACTTCCCTGCAACGAGCGGAACTTCAAGGTTTGCTCAGTGGTGAAGAATTGCTGGCGATTGCTACCACCCTGGCGGGAGCGAGGCAATTGCGCCGCATCATTGACAGCCAGCCAGATGTGCCGACACTCAAGGATTTGGCTGCTCAATTACGGACTTATCCTGAAATCGAACAAGAAATACATCGGTGTATAGACGATCGCGCCCAAGTAGCCGATCGAGCCACTCCTAAGTTAGCAGGAATTAGAGTTCAAATACGACAGTTGCGCGATCGCATTTATCAAATACTACAAGGAATTTTGCAGCGACAATCCAACGCCGTCCAAGAACAAGTAATTACCCAAAGAAACGCGCGCTTTGTAATTCCCGTCAAAGCTCCCCAAAAAGATGCAATACCGGGCATCGTTCACGACTCCTCAGCCAGCGGCGCGACACTGTATGTAGAACCCCACAATACAGTAAATCTCAACAACCAGATGCGGCAATTTCTCAGACAAGAACAAGTCGAAGAAGAAGCTGTTCGCCGCGCTCTGACGGAACAAGTAGCAGTAGTCAAACCAGACTTAGATAGATTGTTGGTGGTAGTGACAACTTTAGATTTAGCCACAGCCAAAGCGCGTTACGGCTTTTGGCTAGAAGCAAATCCACCTAATTTTATTGAATTGGGCAATACAGAATTAGCAGCAAACAAGGGAGAAATAGCAGAGGCAGAAAACTCCGAAAACTCAGAAAACCCCAAAGTACAAATTCCCAACTTGCGATCGCAAATCACCCTGCGCCACTTGCGCCATCCCCTGTTAGTTTGGCAACAGCAATACGAACAAGGCTTTCCAGTAGTGCCGATCGATTTAACCATCGCACCGCACATTCGCGTCGTCGCCATCACCGGCCCCAACACCGGCGGCAAAACTGTCACCCTCAAAACCTTGGGATTAGCAGCTTTAATGGCAAAATCAGGAATGTTTGTTCCCGCCCGCGAACCTGTAGAATTGCCGTGGTTCGACAACATTTTGGCAGATATTGGTGACGAACAATCTTTGCAGCAAAGTTTGTCTACTTTTAGTGGTCATATTCGTCGCATCAGCCGCATCTTAGCAGTCTTGAAAAAAGGAGGAGAAGAGGATTCAAACATCCCTATTCCCGATACTTCGACTACCCTTCGACTACGCTCAGGGGACACGGTTCCCGATACTTCGACTACCCTTCGACTACGCTCAGGGGACACGGTTCCCGATGCCCAATTCCCAATTCCCCATTCCCAATTCCCCATTCCCAAATCTTTAGTTTTGCTAGATGAAGTAGGAGCGGGGACTGATCCATCAGAAGGCAGTGCATTGGCGATCGCACTTTTACAATACCTCGCCCAAAACTCCCTATTAACAATCGCAACTACCCACTTTGGTGAACTCAAAGCCCTCAAATATCAAGACTCCCGCTTTGAAAATGCCTCAGTGGAATTTGACGACAGTTCCATGCAGCCCACCTATCGGCTACTGTGGGGAATTCCCGGACGTTCCAACGCCCTCAGCATTGCCAAAAGACTCGGTTTGCTACCAGAAATAGTCGCAGAAGCTCAAACCTATGTTGGCGGAGCGTCTCAAGATGTCAATCAAGTAATTGCTGGACTCGAAGCCCAACGACGGAAACAGGAAACCAAAGCCAGAGAAGCCACTCAACTCCTGCAACAAACCGAACAACTGCACCGGGAAGTTTCTGAAAAAGCAGCAGCTTTGAAAGAAAGGGAGCGAGAACTAAAAATTGCTCAGGAAGTGGCGGTAAATGAGGCAATAGGCACGGCAAAATCAGAAATTGCTCAAATCATTCGCCGCTTGCAGTCTGGCGACCAAACGGCTCAAAATGCTCAAGTTGCGACAGAAACCTTAAATCAAATTTCCGCCAAACACCTGCCCTCGCGGAAGGAACCGGCGAAACCGAAACCGGGTTTTATGCCAAAAGTGGGCGATCGCATCCGCATTCCCAGCTTGGGCCAAACCGCCGAAGTCCTCAGCGGGCCAGACGCTAACGAAGAATTAAGCGTCAGGTTTGGGATTATGAAAATGACAGTCAAACTAGCAGAAATTGAATCCCTCGATGGTCAAAAACCTGAAACTAAAGCCCAATTAGCCAAGATAGCGGCCCAAGCCCAAGCACAGGCTACTGCTAAGGCCAAACAAGCTCTGTCGGAAGTTCCCAAACCGAATCCTGAAATCGCCATTCGGACTGCTAATAATACGATCGACTTGCGAGGCGCGAGAGTTTCCGATGCGGAAATTGAAGTAGACAGAGCTCTTTCCAAAGCCTTTGAATACGGAGTGCTGTGGATAGTTCACGGCAAAGGTACGGGACAGTTGCGACGGGGTATTCACGAATTTCTGGACACTCATCCCCAGGTTTCTCGCTATGAGTTGGCTAGTCAAAAAGAAGGAGGTGGAGGTGTGACGATCGCCTTTTTGAAGTAGTCAGGATTGAGGTGTTTCTGGTGGATTACTGATTATAGGTTTGTAGGCAGCAAAACAAGCTGGATTGAATCTATGATTTGGACTGCCTATAGCGAGTGTAAATGAGTTGTGATTTTTTTTTAACGAACCGCGAAGACGCAAAGAACGCGAAGTTCGGAAAGAGAAGAGAGTTTTACGACTCATTTATACTCGCTAGATACTGCAAATGTGGCATAATTTAAAATTGAGTTCCCACTTGAGTAAACTGCCAGACTAATGAGACAAGCTCCCTCAAATGAAGTTTTGGTTGGCGACTGTCGTGAAGTGATGAAGACATTGCCAGAAAATTATTTTTCTGCGTGTATCACTGACCCGCCTTATAATTATGAATTTATTGGTCATAAATGGGATGACTCGGAAATTCAAAGGCGTAGGGAAAAAGTGAATGGCAAGGGAAGTAAAACCCTTGTTAAAAACATTCCCTATGGCAGTGGTTTAGCAGGTGGAGTCAGAAACGAAAAATGGTATCAAAGGAATCGTAAAAATACTCTGGATTATGAGAAGTGGTGTTTGGATTGGGGTGAGCAGCTTTTTCGGATCTGCAAACCGGGTGCGACAGTTTTAGTTTTCAACAGCACAAGAACTGTTGCTCACGTACAAGTAGCCCTGGAAAATGCTGGATTCTATGCGAGAGATATGCTTGTTTATAAAAGATCGAGTGGTATCCCTAAAGGTGTCAATATCAAACAACAGTTTGAAAAGAAAGGATATGAAAATCCCGAAAAATGGGATGGTTGGCACAGTTGTCTCAGGAATGAATGGGAAGCAATCTGCGTACTTCAAAAACCACTGGTCAATAATTATTTGGAAACTCTACAGGAGTATGGTACTGGTCTATTTTATACTAAAGATCGGTTTGGTGGTTTTCAGTCAAATATTTTAGAAGGTATACAGCGTGAGAAAACCGAGGAGTTTAACGTCCATTGTACGGTTAAACCGATCGCTCTCATGAGACAACTGGTCGAAATATTTGTACCGCGTTTGGAAAATTCTATTCTAATCGATCCTTTCGCAGGATCGGGAACTACATTAGTGGCGGCGCAAGAATTTGGCATTAGGTATGTTGGCATTGAAATAGTACCTGATTACATAGAAATTATCAACAAGCGCCTAGATAGTTTCAGCGGTGTACAGGGAATTCTCCCACTCTTTCAGTAAGAAATGACTTTAAATCAAACCCACTTATTGTTTGTATAAAATCAAACGAAGCATCGCCAGTGTAAACTCTCCAAGTCCCTACTTGGCAGGCTGTAATAGCTGCGGGCAAATTATCTTGTCTAAGTATTAAAAAAACTGGCTCGTAATTATGAGTACGAAGTAGTGGGCCATAGGATTTGAACTTTTTCAGTGTTCCAGAATCTCCTGAGCCAATACGATATTTTGTATCGATCGCGTACCCATCAACAATCAGATCGCACGGCTCATCACTTCCCACTTTAAATGCTGGCTGAAAACTACTGCAATATGCTTTGCAGGTTTCCGTAACTAACAATTGCCAACACATTCCTAACTCACGTCCCCAATATTGCTTATTTTCTTTTTTTATTATGGGAGAGATACCAAACACATCCATTAAAATATCGTGTTCTTCATTCTCTTCTGTGTAAACTTTCTCGGTAAATGAATTTTGGTATCTTGCTAAAATTTGCTCTAGTTTTTTTTCAGTCATCATCAGTTACCAGTTCAGCTAAACTAACGGATAATGCCTTGGCTATTTTGTTTGCATTAAGCAGCGTTATATTCCTTTCACCTCGTTCAACTGAGCCAATATAAGTACGATGTAATTCAGATAGTTCTGCAAGCTGATCTTGGGAAAGATTTCTGAGCTTTCTGAAATGTCTAACTTTTTTGCCAAATTGCTCCGTAATATCCATAGATTGCGCCAGCTTAAGCAACGACAACTATAATCTGACAGACTATAAGTAGCGACAGACTATAAGTAGCATTCGAGATAGCTAGAATCTTTGGATTGATATAGGTCCCGATCGCTTCAAAACACTGATTTGATTTTGGTCACTCTGTGGAGTAGCATAGTTGGGGGGAAATTTTGGTTATGGGTTTGTTTTGGGCGATCGCACTTAAAAACGCAACTTTGCAACTCGCAATTCCGTCTAACAGTCAGGGCTACCGGAATCAAAGCTCATGGGTGTGGATCAAAATTAACAGAGTTGTTTTTGCGATGCTGGTCACAAGCGCCATCACCGCACACTGTTAGAGATCCAGCCTGAACCTGTCTTAATTTTCAATGCTGAAGCTATGCGCTCGATCGTAAAGTCCTCCACTCCCACCAACGAAGCGGGCACATCTCCCAACTGGGAAGAATTGACCCAAAAAGCACCAGAACCTACCCAGTTGGACAACATTAAATCTCAACTGGATTTAGTGCTGTTAGCCCTAGAGGCACTGGCGGGGATTGGCTCGGAGGCAATACTCAAGGTGGCAGTCGAACTGAATTTAGAGTCAATGGTGGCCGATCGCGTGGCATTATGGCGACTACGCCAGTCTAACCCGCTGCGGAAAGGCCAGGGGGGACGGAAAAAACTGGATGTGGAAGAAGCCCGATCGCTGGTTTTGATTAGCTGTCATTTGGCAAAACAGCACCAAGCCTTAATCCGTCGCGCTGTAGCACTGCTAGAACAAATGGCAGAGCAAAATCGCGAACCTCACACCGTCGCTTTGCTGGGAGATTATATCGACAGATTCAGTAATACTTATGGCGATCGCATGGAAGATGCAGAAAACTTATCCGGCGCACAACTAACCAATTTAGCTCTCAAACTCTTGATCGATCTACTTTTTTACAGCAGTCCCGGCGGCCACCGTCGCCTCTGGTTAGCTCTGCTCGATCGGGCTAAAAATTAAGTATAAACTCATGAAATGGAGGCAGAGCCGACCGATCGGCGTTACCAGGCAGAGCCTGGTAACGAGAATTCCTTCTTCTTCCTGAATTTCCCCCCTTGGGGGGGGGCAGGGGGGGGTGACTTCTTCCTTCTTCCTGAATTTCCCCCCTTGGGGGGGGGCAGGGGGGGGTGACTTCTTCCTTCTTCCTGAATTTCCCCCCTTGGGGGGGGCAGGGGGGGGGTTCCTTCTTCCTTCTTCCTTCTTCCTTCTTCCTTCTTCCTTCTTCCTTTCTTTTATGGTTCTAAAACGGTACACGCCCCCCACTTGCACGCTGGAAATTACAGCTAAAAGTTCGCCCCTATCTCGTTGGGCGGGCAAACCCGTGTTGAAATCTCTCAGTTTTGAACTGCGACTCGACGATCCGCGACTGCCAGATACCGAACACGTTACTCTCAAGGGCGATCGGCTGCAACTAGAAGCCCTCCACGAAGCAGTCAACTTCTACATTCAAAACTTTCTGGGCGAATCCCGCCCTTGGGAAACCAGCCTCACATCTGAAGCTAAGGATAGCCTGGGGAAAACTGACTCAGCACCAGCCCGCAGCCCCGTCATCCTGCATGAATCTTTAAACCCTTCAGAAACAACAATTTTTGAGTCAAACTCTTCAGAGGCACAAAAAAATGCGGATATTCCGGTTCATCCCCACTTGAAACCCCGCGGCCTGCTCTCCCACAACTTATTCTTAGGCTCTTTGACAGTGGCAGAATCCGGGCCGGTAGTTCCCTTGAGTACCGTCCAACTGTTTGATTTAGCCACGGCTTTGGATCAATACAGCAGCGAGGTGATGGCACTTCCGAACCTCGGTCGATCGCCCCAACGCCCCCTCGCCTCACCTTGGGTCAAAGTGGCTGCAATGGTTGTAGCCAGCGTCGGTTTAACCACAGGTGTCATCAAAGTGCTTCAGCAGAGTCGATCGGCAGAAATCGCCTCAGCCCCCGGCACTCAAGCATCCAGCCCAACTCCCCAGCCAAACCTAGCCGTAGGGGTGTCTCCCAGTCCGACCGCAACACCAACGCCCCCAGCGCCAACCCCCTCAGCCACACCAACCTTGCCACCCCTGCCGCCCCCGCCCCTCAACAGCAACCCATCCTCCAGTCCCAGCTTACCCCCCATCGCCGCCTCTCCAACTCCCGCCATTAACAAGCCCAGCCCCATCCAGCAGCCCGCCGTGCTATTTCCACCTAACAACAGCGCACCCAATGCAGCACCCAATGCAGCACCCAATGCAGCACCCAATCCTCAAGGGCAAATAATCACCATTCCCGCACCCGCAGAACTGCCAATTTCTGCCCCTTCCCAGCCACCCCCAGCACCCAATGCACTCCCCCCCGCGCCACGGGCGCCACAGAGACTAGCTCCCCCCGTACCACCCAGGCTAGGGCCCACCGCAGCGCCACCCCTGCCGCCCTCCCTATCTGCTTCGCGGCTCCCAATTCCGCCCCAAGAATCAATCCCTCGTCCCATCGGGCCGATTGTTCCCCCAAGCAGTACGGAACTACCACCCCTTGAGGATGCTCAACCCAAAACTGAGTCAGACAAAAACAAAGTAGCGAGTGGGAGCAAAGCCAATCGCACTTTATTTGATACAATCCCCCAAGTTTCTGAAGCGAAAACTTATTTTGAGCAACGCTGGAAGCCGCCAGAAGGTATGCAAGAAACTTTGGAATACAGTTTGCAGATAGATGAAACAGGGTCTATCCAAAATATTATGCCAATGGGAAAGGCAGCAGGAGATTATATCGATCGCACAAATATGCCTTTAGTCGGTGAGCCTTTTGTTTCTGCTGTTTCTAATGGCACTCCCCCCAGAATTCGAGTTGTTCTGCGGCCCAACGGTCGAGTCCAAACTTTTTTGGAACAAAGTAATTAAACTTTGTTATTGGTTATTGGTTATTGGTTATTGGTTGTTTGTTATTTGTTATTGGTTATTGGTTATTTGTTATATCAAATCCGGTAGCATCTTAACTATTCATCTCTTTATTCTCTCCCTCTGTGTTCTCTGTGTTCTCTGCGGTTAAATCATTCCGATGCAACGGTCAACAATATTATTGGTTGTTGCTTGTTGGTCATGATAACTATATCGTACCTGTAGGGGCGGGTTCACCGACAATTTTTCTCACCCACAAACAATCTTAATAAACCCGCCCCCACCCAAGGAATAACCCCCAACCACTTACTCCATAGCGAATCACCATATAATCTGCAAAAAAGAACGATCGCCCTTTCCATCCATCCCCGCCAATCTACCTGGATGTGGGGTGACAAAAAGTGCGATCGCCCTTTTGACAAATCACCAATAACTACCAACTAATCATCAGAATCATCCTCAAAAGTCTCCTCAAAACCAGCTAAAAAGTCATCCAGGGCGATGGAGGCGATCGCCAAATTAAAACTATCAGCATCTTCCAATCCCCACGTATTCACCCCCACCACTTGACCGGCCATATTAATCAACGGGCCACCAGAATTTCCCGGATTAATCGACGCATCAGTTTCTAACACCTTCACCTCAGCCATATCATCCTCATCATCCTCACCTTCCTCATACTCCTCCGGTTCCCGAATTCCACTAATAATCCCCTGACTTACAGCAGCAGCCAACTGTCCCAAAGGATTTCCCACAGCAATTACTCGATCGCCCACTTTCACATCAAAACACAACTCTAAAGGAGGATATTCTTCAGGAGATTCTACTTGTTCGCCAGTCTTCGGATCGAGCACAAAACCAGTAATCAACAGCAAGGCTAAATCCTCTTCCGCATTACCAGTAAATATCACCTCAGCCATTCTCAACTTGCCGTCATTAGTTTCCACTAAAACCTGTTCGACTTCATCTTCCTCATAGAAATAATCCTCATCAGCAATATCTTCCACAACGTGATAGTTAGTCACAATCGTGTCCGGCGTTACAAAAAAACCACTACCCGAAGAAATTTCTTCTCCCGTATCCCAATCCATCACATAAACTGAAACTACAGACGGCAAAACTTGCTCAACTACATCAGAAAAGTTGCCAGTCTGAGTTTTGAACTCTTTCAATTGCTGCTGCAAAGCTTTTTTATCTGCCTGCATTTTGCGATAAAGTTGCTGAACCTTTGCCAATTCTAGCCTTAATTGAGTTTCCCGAACGCTCATATGTTGCCTTTCCCTGAAATAGATTGATTGATCTTGGCTGTTTGATTGTAGATTTCTGCTCGGATGTTTACTGTTATTAAGACTGACGCAGAGAAACCCGGTTTCTAGAAAAAATCGTTGATTTTACGACCTGATATAGAAGAATCCGGGTTTCATAAATCCAGGGTCTAAGTCCTATTTAAAACTCCCATCTAAAATCTACAAGCAGACTGCTAATGTACCTGTTTTGCCAAAGCGAATCGCCAATGATTTTATTGTACAAAAGGCGATAATTCGCGTCTAAAACCGTAAAAAATAGAGCTATTGAAAAGTTCAAGAGCCTCGTTGAACTTCCCTAAAAATTTCCTCCAAAATTTCACTAGCTCCCTGGGCACGCAAGCGGTGCGCGAGGTCAATCCCCAGCAGTTCAGCAGTGTCTGCACCACCACTAACGGTATCTTTCACAAATCGCAGACCATCTAAACTAGATACCATTCCGGTTAAAGTCAATTGACCATTTTCGATTTTGGTATTAACACCGATCGGCACTTGACAGCCGCCTTCCAATTCCCGCAGAAAAGCCCGTTCAGCATAACATCTTTGGGCAGTTTCCGAGTGTTCTAGAGCTTTAATTATTTCGAGAATTTCTGGATCTCCAGCGCGACATTCGATGCCCAAAGCACCTTGTCCGACGGCGTGGAGGGAGATTTCCGGGGCGATAACTTGGTGGATGCGATCGGCCATACCCAATCTTTCCAATCCCGCAAATGCTAAAATAATCGCGTCATAACCGCCATCATCTAATTTAGCAAGTCGAGTATTCAGATTACCACGAATATCTTTAAATTCAAAATGAGGGAAATGATGGCGCAGTTGAGCAAGTCGTCGCAGGGAAGAAGTGCCAATAACTGCACCTTTTGGTAGTGTGTCAAGCTGCTTATCTTTGTGCTTTTCATGAACGACAAGAGCATCAGCAGGATTTTCCCGTTCGGTAATACATCCTAAAATTAAACCTTCGGGCAAATTGGTAGGCAAATCTTTCAGGGAATGAACGGCAAAGTCCGTTTCATTGTTCAGCATTCCCGTTTCTAATTCTTTAGTGAAAAGTCCTTTATCACCAATTTTAGCGAGGGCAACATCAAGAATTATGTCCCCTTGGGTGGACATCGTGTGGACTTCAAAAGTGTGTTGCGGGAAATGTTTCTGTAGCTCTGCTTGCACCCAGTGTGTTTGAACTAGAGCGAGTTGACTTTTGCGGGAACCGATGCGGACGGTTCGTGAGGGAGCAGATGCGGTTGTAGACATAAGATCGAGCTTGAAATGAGCCAATATATTCACCTGATCTAGCCTACCGCAGGTGGGGACTTTAATCAATCATGATATGAATTTTTATTACATTTTTGGCGATCGCAACTGGTAGAAATACACGAAATAGCTTACAATCCTAAGTAAATCAATCAAATTGCGATCGTATTAAAACTATGAAAAGTGCTATTGAGATAGCTGGTTATTTTTTATGTCGAGTCGAACGAGAAGTCGGTGATACAATTTCTCTTCTCAAGCTACAAAAACTCGTATATTATGCCCAAGCTTGGAGTTTAGTATTTAGAAGCCAGCCACTATTTTATCAAGATATTGAAGCTTGGGTTTCCGGCCCAGTTGTTCGTGATGTTTGGCATGAGTATGAAGCTTATAAGTACAGCGATATTCCATCTCCCAATAATTTTAATGAAGAATTTGACGAAGATGAGAGCGAGGTACTCGAAGAAGTCTGGAATGCTTATGGAGAATTAAGTGCTAAACATTTAGCAGAATTAACACACTCAGAGATGCCTTGGTTAAACGCCCGCAAGGGATTAGAAACTGCTGAAAAATCAACGAACATCATCTCTCACGATGACATGAAATCTTGCTATGCACCTTTAGTGGAGGCATAGATGGGAAAAAGTGCATTTATTACTATTTTCAAGAACAGGCTTTCCGGCCTGTTCCACAAACTAGACCCCATCAAAACTCAACGCTTCCCAGCTTTAATCGCCGAATTTGCCATCTTAATTACATCAGCTTCCCGTCCATTTTTAATTGCTACCGTATAGAGAAATCCCTGACTTTTCCACTCAACAGAAGCTGTGCAGTAAGCCCCACAACCGTTATGAAAAACTCCTTTCATACCCCCCGCAAGTTGCACATTTTTTAACGTCTTAGTTACCCCTTCGATTTTTGTCGAAAACTCACCACCTTTTTGAGCTCGAATTTCCCCAAAAGTGCAAGCTCCCGTACCACGACAATCTGCTGTATACTCCATTGAAATAGTATAGCTATCTGCTTTTGCCGTGGTTTGATAGTAAAGTTTTTCTGAATCAAGAAGACTGGGAATAAAAATCGGCACTTGCGTTTTGCCTTTTAACTGGCGCAAAATTTCACTTGCTTTAACCGCAGTACCCGCTTCTGCAAGTTGTTTTTTTTCCCCTTGTCGCTGCGGTGATGCCGACACTCCAAAAGCTACGGATGTAGGTACTAAAGCAGTCAATAGGCACACAGAAGTTGCCACAATTAAGAATTTTTTGCTCATTTTTTTCTCAATTTTAAAATATTCGAGTTGTTCACAGAACCGGATTCACCTAGGTAAAACCATAATTCAAAATACAGAAGCAATAATAGCTTTTCCGTAAAAATATTTTTTTTACATAATCTTGACAAACTTGCTAAAATATGAGACCACAGATAAGATAGAAAAGGCGAGTAATTTAGGAGTCGATCGTGGAACTGCAAGAGTATTTGCGCCAGTACGGATTAGAAAAATTGTCTGAAACTTATCATATCAAAGTTACGCGCGATCGGCAATATCCTCATCTCGTCTGTCTGAAATACTCGCAGATAGAATCCCCGCTGGGCGAAAAAATAGTCCAACAGTGTCGGGGAATCATTTTAGACTCATCCCAAGATTGGCAGATAGTTTCTTATCCCTACGACAAATTTTTTAACTACGGAGAAATTCACGCCACTACAATTGACTGGAACACTGCTAAAGTCTACGAAAAACTCGATGGTTCTCTAATTGTACTTTATTTTTACAATGGAGAATGGAGAGTGCAATCTAGCGGAACTCCCGACGCAGCGGGCGAAGTTAACGGTTTTGGATTTAGCTTTGCGGAACTGTTTTGGAAAGTATGGCAAGAATTGGGATATCAATTACCGTCAGAAACCGACCTATGTTTTATCTTTGAGTTGATGACACCTTACAATCGAATAGTTGTCCAACAAAGAAACAATCAAATCGTGTTTCATGGCATTCGTAATACTCAAACATTGCTAGAAATGGAGCCGACTACTTGGGCTGAAAAATATGGATGGGAATTAGTCAAGTCTTATGCTTTGACTAGCTGGAAGGAAGTTATCGAAGCGTCTCAGCAGTTAGACCCAATGGATTCGGAAGGATATATTATCTGCGATGCTAAGTTTAACCGAGTTAAAGTTAAATCTCCGCAATATGTGGCGATTTCCCATCTGCGCGAAGGGTTTTCAACTCGCAGGATGATCGAGATTATTTTAACTAATGAAGGGGAAGAGTTTTTAGCTTATTTCCCTGAGTGGACTGAATTGTACCAAAAAGTTAAGGACAAATATCAATCTTTGGTGCAAGAAATTGAGGAGGTTTACCGACAGCATGAATCTATCGAAGTTCAGAAAGATTTTGCGTTTGCTGTGAAGCATTTGCCCTATTCGGGAATTTTGTTTTCCTTGCGGGCGCGCAGAGTTGCGGGGGTGAAAGAAGCTCTCCGTGATGTTACTATTCATAAGATAGAGGAGTTATTGGGTTTAGATTATATCCATCTAGGTTTGTGAGGTTTGCAGAGAATCGGCGGTTGAAACCGCTACTACACAAACAAAGTCCGCCTACGCGGACTAAAGAATTAAGTTGCAAATTACCAATTACCATGAAAAGAGTTATTGTACTTGTCGGTTTACCTGCTTCGGGAAAGTCTCAATTTGCGCGAGAGTTGCTGCTGTCTGAACCTGCTAGATGGGTTCGGAGTAATAAAGATTTGTTGCGAGAAATGGCTCATGCTTCTCATTGGTCGCCGGCGAATGAAAAGTTTATTGTGGAGTTGAGAGATAGGATTATTTTGATGGCTTTGGAAAGTGGCAAGCACGTCATTGTTGATGATACTAATTTTGGCCCGCATATCGAACATATTAAACAGTTAGTTAAAGGTCAAGCTGTTGTCGAAGTTAATGATTCTTTTCTGCAAGTTCCGGTGGAGGAATGTATTAAACGGGATTTGAAAAGACTCAATTCTGTTGGCAAAGATGTGATCATGAAGATGTACAATAAGTATGTACGGGTTCCCGTGCAGCCACCGGAATATAACCCTGATTTGCCTGATGCAATTATGGTTGATATGGACGGTACTTTGGCGCTTCTGAATGGTAGAAATCCTTTTGATGCTTCTAAGTGCGATCGCGATTTACCGAATCAGCCCGTCCTAGATACCATCCACAAGTGGCAGTCTAGCGTTAATATTATCGTAGTTTCCGGCAGAACCGATGATTGTCAGCCTCAAACTGAGAAATGGTTACAGCAGTATGAGGTTAATTATGCTGGTCTTTATCTGCGGAAAACCGGAGATATGAGGAAGGATGCGATCATGAAAGAGGAAATTTATCGGCAGCATATTGATGGGAAGTATAACATTAAGTTTGTTTTGGACGATCGCCAGCAAGTTGTTGATATGTGGAGAGGCTTGGGATTGACTGTATTCCAAGTAGATGAAGGGGATTTTTAAAGAAGACTCGGCGGTTGAAACCGCGTCTACACAAACGAAGTCCGCCTTCGCGGACTAAGAGATAAACGCGGTATTTAAGCTGGGTTTATTTAATTTTTACGGCGGCAGTCCTAAAGAAATTAATGCAAACCCTGACAAATAAACCCAGACCAATAAATCAAATCATCAAAAGGATTTGACATAGTGTAAAGATTTTTCTGCAAACTTTCATATCCTTCCTTTCGCTTCCGAATCTCAACTTCCTCCTCCGTTTTCTTGTTCAACTTCTCCTCCAACTCTTTATACTCAGCCGTACCATCTTCATATTCGTCCTCCTGCGATTCCAAGCCTTCTAATTCTTCCTGTACCAGATTCAATTTTCGCTTTAAATCCCCAATAATTTTCGGAAGCAGGGCATCGATTTGCGGTTGATAAAGCTTCTTCAACTCCGCCCCCGAAATCGTCCGCAACCGCACCTGCGCCCGCCACAAAGCCCCTGGGCGACTCAAACCTTCCAGACGATACTGATAGTAAAAAATCGAAAACAGCGAAGTAGCAAAATCATCCACCGCCCACAAAGTGCTGACCACACTGCGCGCGCCCGCACACAAAAATCCCGTACCCAAACTAAGCAGATTATCCGTAATTTCCGTGGAAGCTAAATTAGTTTCGCAGCAAGACATAAACACATCGGATAACTGCGGCAAGCGCCAACCGGGAGTCATCAATTCCCCTAACGTGATACTTCCATCCCCTAAAAACAATCGCGATTCTAAAGGCTTGTCCAAACGCGAGACAGCGTGGTGACTGGAGTGGATGACATTCACATTTTGGGCAAGGTTTCGATAGGTGGCGACTGTTGCTTCTTTACTTCCTTTTAAGCGCTCAGATTCTGTCACAATTGTGGCAATTTGTTCGCACTCAAAAGGAGTGAAGTACAAATCATCCGTGGCATTTTCCACAATCCCGTATTTCGGCGATTCAATGGTGGGACGTTGACTGCAATACTCCAAAATTCGGCAACTGGGAATATAACGAATCAGGAATTTATCACCAAGAAACCGGGGGTTTTCTTGCCCCCCCCTTCTTAAGGGGGGCTGGGGGGGATCAATCGGCAAAGCCGCCAACGGAATCTGATGCAAATACAGATGCGGAATCACAATCAATTCCTCAATCCCATCCAAACAATTACCAATCAACTCATCAACCTTCAACCGCCGCGACAACTGAGACAAAAACTCACCCATCCCCTGTTGCCAAACTTTCCGATTCTCCACATAAGGCAAAAACCAACCCTTCTCAATCCACTTCTGAAAACTTACCCAACCCTCACCCTGACAAGTGTGAATCTGCGGCGCTTTATCCTTGTAAATCACAAAAACATGAGTGTCATCCTCCGTCGTATAAAAACAAAGAATCGCCGTCTGCGAATTATCAATGAGTTTCTGAATTGCCACAAACTGCATCGGAACTACTTGAACTTGTCCCGCTAAAACTGGATCTAAAGTGCGGATGTTTTCCCAGATTCGCTGTTTCTCGACTTCCAATTGTTGAATCTTCTCCGTGTAAGCAGACAAACCTGCCCGACTCCGCGACGAACTCCCCACACCAGCGAATCCCTTATTCCCCTCAGATGGATTGCGGAGTTGTTCGACTTCTGCGTCAATTTCTCGCTGCTTCGCCTCAAATTCCCGCAAATAATTTTGCACTGCGGGCGGAATTTCGCCTTTAGCATACAAGTCATTGCTGTGCATTAAATCCACTAACCGCTGAGCACGGGTTCTGTCGCAATATTCGATCGCTTTGTCCAGTTGGTTGTTGTTGATAGCAGCTTGAATAGCTTTTTCGTAAACGCGGATGGATTCTGCTAAAATCTGTTGGCGGATATCGTCGGAAGTTGCCCAACTTCTGCTTTTTTCTACTGCTTGAATTGCTTTCTCGAATCCTTCCAGGGCGATGTCCCAGAAACCAGCAGTGAAAGCAGTATCGCCGAGGTTTCTACCCGATTGCAAGCAGTCTAAAGGGAAAGCAGTAGGAGTGCGAATTTCTAATGCTAAGCGATAACAGGAAATTGCCTCTTCAATATTCGCCGCCCTGAGTCCATCTATTCTGTCCCTATAGGCATTCCCCAAATTATTTTGAATCATTGCCCATTGTTCGGGATAATCCTCGCGCTTATAGACTTCTAACGCTGCGGTATAACAGGCGATCGCAAGTTCAATATTCGCCGCCCTGACTCCCTCTATTCTGTCCCTATAGGCATTCCCCAAATTATTTTGAGTCACTGCCCATTTTTCGGGATAATTCTCAGGGGTGTAGACTTTTAAAGCTTCCCGATAACAGGCGATCGCAAGTTCAATATTCGCCGCCCTGACTCCCTCTATTCTGTTACTATAGGCTGTCCCCAAATTATTTTGAGTCATTGCCCACTTTTCGGGATAATTCTCAGGGGTATAGACTATTAAAGCTTCCCGATAACAGGCGATCGCAAGTTCAATATTCTCCGCCCTGACTCCTGCTATTCTGTGACTATAGGCAGCCCCCAAATTGTTTTGAGTATCTGCCCATTGTTCGGGATAATTCTCGCGCTTGTAGATTTCTAAGGCTGCGGTATAACAGGCGATCGCAAGTTCAATATTCTCCGCCCTGACTCCTGCTATTCTGTCACTATAGGCAGTCCCCAAATTGTTTTGAGTCATTGCCCATTGTTCGGGATAATCCTTGCGGGTACGGACTTCTAAGGCTGCGGTATAACGGGCGATCGCAAGTTCAATATTCTCCGCCCTGACTCCTGCTATTCTGTTTTTATAGGTATTCCCCAAATTGTTTTGAGTCATTGCCCAATCTTCGGGATAATTCTCGCGCTTGTAGACTTCTAAGGCTGCGGTATAACAGGCGATCGCAAGTTCAATATTCGCCGCCCTGACTCCCTCTATTCTGTCACTATAGGCAGCCCCCAAATTATTTTGAGTCAGTGCCCATAGTTCGGGATAATCCTTGCGGGTATAGACTTCTAAGGCTGCGGTATAACAAGCAATGCCTATTTCTAAATTCCATGCCCGCCGCCCTAGGGAAAACTGCTGAATTAAGTTGCTAAGATTGACAATAACTCCTGCGATTAATGCAGCTTTTTCTGAGGTAAGTTCTGTGAATGTGGCTATAGCCCAAATTGGCAATACTTGAGCAAATTTTAAATCCAATTTGTCGAGGTTTTGTTGTAAAATAGGATAGACAACTTGAGGATTTCCCTCACTTTCTATCATTGCCCCTAACACCTCCATCAAGAAAGATAAATACTCTTCAGGAGTTGCTGTACTGCGGACATAATTTGCCAATTGTGCCGCTAGACTTTGCAACCAAGCTGCATTCGAGTTGCCCTCTGCCGCCATATTCTCCGCTTCCGCCTCCACGATTTGCACAAAATTGGCATCAACTAACTCTCGATTGGCGTTGAGAATATCATCTTCTTCACCGTTAGGGCACTCAAGCAGGGCTTGAATCAGTTGGAGATAGGCGTTGAGGCGTTGTTCGTCCATTGGAGTTTACCTTTGATTTTGTGTATATATATCTATCGCCAATTTCGGGGGAAATTATGCAAAATTGCCCAAAAATCTTGTAGGGGCGGGTTCACCAACCATCTCCGGTAAAAACCCACAATCTCGAAAACCCGCCCCCACCCCATGCAAAAACTCCAACAAACACAATATTCTTATTCCAAGTGCGAGAGGCTTAAAGAGGCACTTGCACTAACCGCCTGACATCATCTCCCAGCCGAGTAAAATCATTAGGGTTAAGAGTCAACAACACATCCACACCTGCTTTCAGTGCAGCTTGAGCAATTAACCCATCGTAAATCCCTCCCCCTGGCAGGTTTAAACTAACCATTCTACTTACTGTTGTTTGGTAATCCTCCGCAGTCAAAACAACCCAATCGAAATCACTCAAATTCTCTACAATTAACCGCTGTGCTAACCCAGGATTAATCCGAGGTTGACGAGGAATTCGAGTAAGTACCGAGTAAAGTTCAGCTATAGTGTGAGTTGAGACAAACGCTTCAATCTCCCCCGCTCTAACTCGCTCCAACCAAGATAAGCTTTGAGAGTGACTGGGATGATCTTCTATTAACCCTGCTACCAGAACGGAAGTATCGAATAAAACGTTCATTCTTAAATAAATTTCTCCATTCTTTCGGCGCGCATCTCGTTAACAATTGTATTCCAATTCATCATTCTTTCAGTTGGGCTTAATGCTGCTTTGACGACTAAGACTCCACCAACATAATGAACCAAAGCTTCTTCACCGATATTTTCTGATTCGCTGTTGGCAGTTTCATCGGATGGCGAAGCTACTTCTTGGTTTCTCCGCTGCCACAACAAAAAATCAGCAAACTTGAAGATTTCTTGCAGTTCTCTTTCAGAAAAGTTTTTCAGTTGGTCAACAATTTTTTCTTGGATAGACATCATGGCTATTTTTTCCTTGCTTGACACAATAGCTAAATTTAGTTTAACACAAAGGTACGAGGGTTTTGAGTGGCTGTGTTTAATATCTTCAGATGTTGTAGGGGCGGGCGCATTGGTGTCAACTTAAGGCTAAAACACTTGAAAAATCCTGGTTTTATGCCAAGTCTAGATCCCCCTAAATCCCCCTTAAGAAGGGGGACTTTGAGTAAGTTCTTGTCCCCCCCTTCTTAAGGGGGGCTAGGGGGGATCTAGATTTAAGAGTCAAACAATTGTCTCTGACTGGGTTTGACCTTAAGTTGACACCAATGGGGCGGGCGATGCCCCTACAATTTATGGCAATTTATCCATATTTATGGGATATTGCCGATTTATGACAAGGCAAAATCATCGCCATCTCCCCAAATCTCAGCTAATTTTTTCATCCACTTTTTAGCAATCCGATTCAGTTTCGCTTCCACTTTCGTATCAATATCTGAAGATTGATGACCAGATAAAGATGTCTCTCTATTTCCCAAACCGCCACTGCTAGCACCAATTCCTGCTAAAGCTTTCCCCCCTTCATATCCCCAGTCAGATTTATCGCTACTGCGATAAACTCCATTCAGAATTGCCACAATTTCCGAAATAGATTTGTTTTGCAACTTCTCCCGAACTTGTGCTTTTACGGTGTGATCTTCTTTTAAATCCGATAGCGCTTCTTCTAAATCCGATAGCGCTTCTTCAAGTAGAACTTGCGTCACCGGAATTCCCAACTCAATCCGATCCAAATAATCCAACAATTCCTCAATTGGTTGGAGATTAACTAGAGAAATCGCTTCAGTTTCATCCACAATTTCCCCAGCCGGAATAAACCCCAAAAGTTTGACTTTATCGAAAGGTTCCGCAAACTGAACGGCGATATAAGCAATGCGATTTTCGCGCACTTCCGGCAGAGAAATCGCCGTTTCTCCAAGCATAACCGGACAGCATTCTATCTTGCCAATTCCCGGTAAGACTAAATCAGCGACATCCAAAACCGCCCGCATTCCTGGATACCAACTATCACCGCCATCAATATCGGTTTCCCATTCCATCCATTCCAAAAAATAGTTAACCGCCCAAACCGCCAAGGTATTGAAATAAACCCGTTTGCCTTTTAGCGGATTAGCTTGCTCTGAAGCAAATTGCAAAGCCAAATTGCGCGCAGTTTGCTCCAGAGGAATTTCTAACAAATAAGTATCCATGCTATTCACCATTATTCCTCCGGTTGATATCCAAACTCAAGTACAATTTCTTTAAGTAGCGGCAAACTTGCTCTTTTCCAATGAGAGTTTAGAGTTTGATACTTAATGTTTAACTCTCTGGCAATTACAGACAATTTATCAGGAGGGTCTTTCAGCAATCGCCGTGCGAGTAACTGAGAATTAGCATCCGGTTTGTCACTGGGATAACTGTTTCGCAGTTTTCCATCGGGGTCGTCTTCAATATACTGCCAAAGTTCGCGACCGATGCGCTGCTGATTTTTCGATTGTTCTTCCTCAATCAGTTGCTCAATCCCAACTTCTGTGGTATCATCAGCCATTCCTTCAGCATCAAATTCTTCACCTGTTTTGCTCTTATTTGGAGCATCCAAACTAAAAGTAAAAGGTTGCCGTTTCAACTTGCGATATTGGTTGCAGACTTTGTTCTGAATGATTTGATTAAACCGCTTAACCACTCTGGTTCGCAACACATCATCAGCGATATTATCGAGGTCAATTCCCCGCAAAAATATCGGCAGCGTTTTGAAAAAACCGCCATAGGCTTCATTCACTGCTCCGTCAAAATCAATCTTAGGATCAGGCTCCCGATATTTGCGACTTCCGGGTAAATCGGGAATGAGTTTGCACAATTGATTTTTGAATCTTTCTTGTTCCTGACTCCCCTGTTGGGAGTCTTTCAAGAGTTGTAGAAGTTCGCGTAACTGTTCGTCGGTGTTCACAGGCACGTTGCTATCACATCGGGATAGTTCAATTATCCCAGAGAAAATATCGCTGTAACGTGCCAGGAAGAACAAAGTCAAGGAAATCGGCTTGAGTTCCCAATGTAGCCACAAGTTGAAGCTGGCGGCGACAGGAACTAAGCCTGGTAAGGGTTCGACGGGGGTATCATGTCTCGTCATAGTCTAGTTTTTTGGGTTGATATATTGATGTCGCTGGTGTTGAGGGGTTTATGCAGATTGGGGGAAAGTTTTTTTAGTGGTGTCCCTGATGCGAGGACATCGTACTGCGCCCATTGGGATCAATTTAAGGTCAAACCCAATCAGAGACTGCTGTTTGATGATTAAGGCCTGATCCCCCCTAGCCCCCCTTAAGAAGGGGGGGACAAGAGCTTTCAAAGTCTGTCAAGAAGGGGGGGACAAGAGTCCGATCAAAGTCTGTCAAGAAGGGGGGGACAAGAGTCCGATCAAAGTCTGTCAAGAAGGGGGGGACA
>NZ_JBGJZU010000097.1:0-23576 GCF_041354475.1 Microcoleus sp. | reverse complement strand
GGCCAAACCCTGTCACAGACTACTGTTTGACGATTAAGGCCAGATCCCCCCTAACCCCCCTTAAGAAGGGGGGGACAGGAGTCCGATCAAAGTCCCCCTTCCCCCCTTGGGGGGGGCTAGGGGGGGGGTGGGGATTTAGGGGGATCTAGACTCAGGTAAAAACCAGATTTCTCAAGGCTTTCAGGCTTAAGTTGACACCTATGCCCCCCCTACCCCCCCCCAAGGGGGGAAAGAAGAACTTTTCCCCAGGGGGAAAGAAGAACTTCTCCCAAGGGGGAAAGAAAAAGATATAGCTCTTCCTTCGCGCTCTTTGTTTCTTCGCGGTTCGTTCAAAAATATGAATAAAAATCTTGCTAAAAACTTTGTTTTCAGATTAATAACCTATCTAATTTTTCCCATATTTCTATCTGTCGGTAGTGCAGAAATTGTCTTACGGGTTGCGGGATACAAACCCTGGCAAAGAGAAAATGTTGATGTTGCAGTTGAACCCAAAGGTAATTTTTTTACTCAGGATTCTGAACTTGGCTACAAGCATTTGCCAGGAACGTTTAAAGTAACACTTAACGGCAATTACTCATTTAATGCTACTCACTTAAACAATAGTTTAAGAATCACGCACCCTCTGAATACTTACAATTTACCGTCAAAAAAACCAGAAATTTGGATATTTGGCTGTTCTTTTACCTACGGTTGGTCCTTGAATGACAGCGAAACTTATGCTTGGTTGCTACAGGAGAAATTACCACAATATGAAGTTGTCAATTTTGGTGTTAATGGCTATGGAACTATCCACTCGTTGATTCAGTTTAAACAAGCGCTTAAGCAAGGAAATAAACCGAAAATTGCTGTGATTGCCTATGCGGGTTTTCATGACAGACGCAATACTTTTTCGAGGGCGAGAAGAAAGCAATTGGCTGATTGGAATAAACTCGGTGTTTTGTTTCAGCCTGATGCTAGGCTGAGTAAACAACAGGGTTTTACCTATACTATGGCACAACTTGATTATCATGAGTTGCCGTTGATGCGGGTGTCGGCTTTAGTGAATTTTCTGGAGGTTAATTACAATCTATTTGAGGAGGAATTTTACAGAAGCCATGAGGTTTCTAAGGCAATTATTGCAGAGTTTAACCGTTTGGCTAAGGCGAATGGGGTGAAGTTGGTGGTTGCGGGTATTAACCCTGGTTCTGCTAAAATGTTGGCGGAGTTGAATGGGGAGGGTATTGCGACTGTGGATATTTCTGTTGATTTGAAAATACCGGCTAATAATAATTTACCTCATGATTTGCATCCAAGTGCGATCGCTAATCGGCAATATGCAGAAAAGTTGGAAGGTTTTTTAGAAGCTAATTTTTTAAATTAAGTTAAGGAACCGCGAAGGCGCAAAGGGTACGAAGGAAGAGGGAAGAGGAGGTTTGGGTGTTATTTATTTGGGGTGGCTAGGTTGATGAGGTTATTTGATTGGGTTTTTTTTAAGTGGAGTCGCAAGTCTCTGGGTGATGGGTTTTTCCTGTTGTTACTTGTGGGGGTGACGGTTGTAGTAACGTCTATTTATGTTTCTAGCGAACGTACTTTTTATTGGTGGGATTATGCTGGTTATAATAATGCTACAGTGGAACTTGTTAAGTCTTTTCGGGAATCGCCAGATAAGGCATTACGTGCAGTTATAGAATCGCTGGCTAAGGAGAAGAATCTTTTGATTTCGTTGCCTTTAGTGCCTTTTTTGCTATGGTTTGGTGATTCTCGCTTGAGTTATATTCTCAGTGTATCTCTGATTTATGTGTTGCCGTTTCGTTTGTTGTTGGGGGCGATTTCTGCTAAGCTAATTCCTTTCGATTCGCGCCTGGTGTTTTGGTCAACTGTAGCGATTAGTTTGCTGATTCCGATGAGTTGGATTCCGACTTTACGCGGATATCTGGATACTGGTGGTTGTGTTTTTTTAGCTTTGGCAATTTTAGTTTATCTGCATGATATTAAGCTAAAATATTGGTGGCAAATTCTGTTGATTGGCGGTTCGCTGGCTATGGCGATTTTGTTTCGGCGACATTTTGCTTATAGTGCGATCGCCTTTTTTGGTGCTGCTATATTTCAGTATTTAATCGAGTTTATTTTAACCTATAAAAGTAGGCAAAGTCAAGCTATATTTTTGTTGTTAATTTCTGGGGTTAAGTTGGGTTTGATTGCGGCAACTAGCTTGGCTGTTTTAATGCTGGTGGCGGGAGATTTTACTCGCAGTGCTCTGACGGTTGATTACCGCAATTTATATTTGGCTTGGAGTTTGTCGGTTCCTGATATTTTAACTCGTTATGCTTCTTTTTATGGTTTGGGAACTTGGCTGTTGGTTGTGATTGGTTTTTCGGCGGGAATGATGACGGGGATTCTGGTTGGTGAGGCTGTGGTTTTTGTTGGGATATTTGGGGTTTTGTCACTGATTGAATGGCTGTTGGTCTTGCGTTATGGCTATTTGCACTATACAATTCATGTTACACCGATCGCACTTTTAGGGTTATCGGCATTTTTCTGGACAACTTGGCTGACACTCCAAGGCAAAGTTCGATATTTGATGCTGGGTGTAGCTGGTTTGTATCTGACTGTGAATGCAGTTTTGGGGTTGATTCCGCTGAAGTTTGATTTTTCCGCGCCGTTTGTGGCTAGTTTTGGGCCTTTAGTGCGATCGGATTATGGCGAAGTGGTAAAGTTAGTTGAGTTTCTGAGAAAAATTGCGCCCAATCAGGAACCAATTTATATTGCTGGTGCTTCTAATAGTTTTAATGCTAATATTCTTAAACAAGCTAACCGTAAGTTGAACCCGCCGGAGGGTTGGTGGAAATTAAACACTCTTGGTAGGCCATTAATTGACTCTCGCGATACTTACCCGCTACCGGAGTTGTTGATGTCGCAATATGTGGTGGTTGCTACGCCTTTTCAGCAGGTGTTGCTGAGTGATGAACAGGTTTTGCGCCCAGGGGAACAAGATGTTGTTAAAGTTGTCTATGATGCTTTTACTCAAAATTGGGAAATTTCCCGTGATTTTGAGCTTTTACCCGAACAGTTTCAGCTAGAAAATGGTGTCCTAGTCAGAGTTTACCGGAGAATGCGCCCAAGTGCGATCGGCACAGCCATCAAAACCCTTCACGCGATGCAGCAGCAAATAGGCGAAAAACCAGGCACTCAATTAGATTGGATCAGCTTAAATCAGTCTGTTTATACCAGCCCTAATTATTCTGTTACCAAAGAAGCTCATAACTTATATCATATTGTAACTCATCCCATTAAAAATTCCCAGCAAATTGATACATCATTTTTATATTTAGGTTCCCTTTCCGCAAAAAATACAATCCTAGGCCAACTTAATTTACCTAACAAACAATGTCAGGGAGTTTTCCTGCGGTTGACTTTGTGGAACAATCAAGGTAAATTAATCAACTCCAGTGAAACAGTTTATAATTCAACTGCTTTACCCAAATTAAATCTATTAGTTGAAGGAAAAAATCCCAATTATTTACTCCTGGAGGTATTGAGTACCAATAAACAAGATTTAACCAACCAATGTCAACTGGAAATTAACAATTTAGCCATCTCAACTCAAAAAAGTTGAACCGTCAATGCAGAAATCTCAAAAATCCAACTGGTATTTTAACTTATCCATCTATACCTTTGTCATCATCGGTGCGTTGATAGCAACAGGCTATCAATTTCCCCTAGGAGGCAACTTTCCCGAATTGCCACAAATCCAACATCTCCTAAATCCTGAACTCTATAAAAATGACTATCATGTTCAGGAAATGGTTAAATTTAATCCCAGATACTACTATTATCATATCATTTATTTATTGGCAAGTCTAGGGTTAAGTATTCCCTTAGTGCATTTTATTTATCAATTCCTAGCCTTTGGTTCAGTTGTCCTAGCTTGCCACGCAATTATCAACATATATACTAAGGCAAAATTGCCCGCAGCAGCCCTGACTTTTTTCTGCTTAGCATCCTCATTTACAGATGTTGGGAACACGCTGATATTTTCTACCAAATCCGTTCCCAGTACCTTTGCAATGGGTTTAGCAATCTGGGGGATTTACTTTAGTTTGCGTCAGAAATGGCTGACAGGATATTTTTGTTTTGGACTAGCTTGTTTGTTGCAATTTTTAGTCGGTTTGTTGCCGGGGTTAATGATGATGCCTGTGCTGATTATCGAATCTGTAAAACAGCGAAGATTCAAAAATCTAATTTTGGCGATCGCACTTTTAGGCACCATGGCAAGTATCGTTTATTTACCGATGTTGCTAACAGGTACTACTGGCACTCATACTATCAATAATGCCGACTTTGTTTACATTCACGCAAAAATTCGCAATCCTCACCACATCCTCCCTTCCAATTGGAATGTGGGCAACAATTGGTTAAACTTTATATCTTTGATGATTGGTGGTTTACTTTGCATCAACAATACAAATGAACTGCGAAAAGAAGACAAAATTAACTTTGCGATAGTCATTGCTACATCAATTTTTGCATTAGTCTTAAATTACCTATTTGTGGAAGTTTACCCGCTGGCTTTGATTGCAAAACTCCAGTTAGCGAGAACAGTACCTTTTGCTCAAATAATGATATTCATTCCTGTGAGTTTGCTAGTCGAGAGACTTTACCAAAAACAACAAATAGCGATGTTTTTTTTACTGTTAATTATCTTCACTTTACCCAACCGAGGTATTTTATTTCTAGCATTATTCATATTTTTATTAATTTTCCAAAACCCCAAATATACCATTGCTAAACGCTACACTATTTTGCCCTGGATTTTTACCACAGTCACCTTGATTTTCAGCTTGATATATCCACTGACTAATTCAGGAGAAATAATAGAGAGGATAATTAGCATACCTGTTTTATTTTCAATTCTAGCGTTTCCCTTCATCTTAGAAAAACTCTCAATTCCTACAGCAATCAAACAAGCAGCTACTTATCTATTAGCTTTGGTAGCTACCAGCATTTTAGTTTTAGGAATAGCCGGAATTATCCCCAAACCAATGTTAGATGTATTTCAAACTAGAATTAATATCAATGCCATTCCCCAAGACGACTTAAACCAATTAGCCCTACGCTTCTCAAAAACTAGCAGTCAAGATGCACTGGTATTAATTCCACCATCTGTCACCAGTTTTCAATACTTTTCCCAAAGAGCAATTGTAGTCAATTTCAAGAACTTTCCCTTGACAGAAACAGGTATCAAAGAATGGCAAAATCGCATGGAAAGCGTGTTAGGAGTCCCCTTGAATCCGCAAATGATTTGGGGAGGAAATGACTTATTCAGCCGCCGCAATAGTAAGGATTTAGTCGAAGTTGCGAGAAAATACCGCGCCGATTATATCCTAACTCGTAGTGACTGGCATCCCAATATTCAAGGGGAAATCACAGATAAACAAGGCAAATGGATACTGTATAAAATTAGGTAATGGGGAATCGGGAATCGGGCTACCCCCCCCTTGGGGGGAAGTAATGGGGAATCGGGAATCGGGCTACCCCCCCCTGCCCCCCCAAGGGGGGAAGTAATGGAGGGGTGACTTCTTCCTTCAAATATCAATATTAGAATCATCAATAATTTCACAAATCTGCTTATCCACATAATCAGCATTCACATTTCGCGCCATCAACTCGGCCAAAATCCCCAGCGAAATTAACTGTACCGACATGATTGTACACAAAATCCCAAAAAATAACAAAGGTCGATTCCCGATCGGACCAAAATTCATCCCTCCCAAATTCAAAAACCAAATCACAATCAAATAACTCAGTGAAACAGTCCCAATCAAGCCAAAAAACAACCCTAAACCCCCAAACAAATGACCCGGTTTCTGTAAATAATGCGTCGTTGCCAACACCGTCAACAAGTCCAGAAAACCCCGTGCATAACGTTCCCAGCCATAATTAGATTTTCCATGTTTGCGGGAATGGTGTTCGACAACCACTTCCCCAATTTTAAAACCCAAATTGTTGGCTAAAGCCGGAATGTAGCGGTGCAATTCTCCATACAATTTAATAGATGCTAAAACTTCCTGGCGATAAGCTTTAAAACCGCAATTCATATCGTGCATTTGTACGCCAGTTACCAAACACGCCACCGTATTAAACAACTTGGAAGGTAAAGTTTTAGAAATTGGATCGTTCCGCTGTTTTCGCCAACCCGAAACTAAATCAAATCCCAATTCCAAATGGTCTAAAAATCTAGGTATTTCCGCCGGATCATCCTGAAGATCCGCATCTAGAGTAAAGATTATTCTGCCTGATGAATTGCGAAATCCGGCGGCAAGGGCGGCTGATTTGCCAAAGTTGCGACGCAGTTTAATGGCTTTAATTAGTTTGGGATTATTCCTGGCTAAATCTATGATTTCTCGCCAAGAATAGTCGCGACTACCGTCGTCTATGAAAATTACTTCGTAATTGTCTATTCTGGTTTGGGTCATCACAATTTGAATTTTTTCAAACAGCAATTTTAGGGTTGCTTCTTCGTTGTGAACGGGGATGACGAAACTAAGGTGTTTTTGCATATTTTTTTTACCGCAGAGGGCGCAGAGAGGGGTTTTTGGGTGGGTTTTTAATTTTTATTGATGGTTTGTGAATTTCGCAGGCCTATTTTTTTTTACCGCAGAGGGCGCAGAGGGCGCAGAGAGGGAGATTTGAGATGGTGTTTTTGGGTTGGTTTTTAATTTTTATTGATGGTTTGTGAATTTCGTAGGGCTACCCAGCCTTGGCGGTTTTTGAATGATGCGTAGGCTGTTAAGAATTTGTCGGTTGGTGATGTCTGAATGTAGCCTCTCCAAGCTGCGGATGCGTAGGATGGGCCAAATAAATTAACTAAATCGGGGCGGGGAAATCCTGACATGGCGAAACCTCGAACGACATTTTCTTGGTTGAGGATGGCTATACATTTTACATTGTTTTCTGGGTCTCCTATCCAGCCAATTACTCTGCCGGCACTTGGTGCGAGTTTTGTGATTATATCAAAGTATCCTGGTACTCCGTCTTTGGGGGCTGATAGTAAGTTTGGATCTATTTTTGTATCTAGTGGTGCACAGAAGTTTTGTTGTTTAATGTCTCGGTTAAATGGCACTAAGTTATGAGTTTTTAAGGCATCGATTAAGCCGATGAAAGCTGCTGGTCTGTTGCCTACTTTTTCTTTAATTAATGTGACATCGGTGATACCTAATTGTAATGATAATGCGACTAGGGGTTGATAGGTTGCTCTCTGGGCGATCGCACTTGCTATGTCTCCTCCCACGCCGTACATTAATACGATCGCTATTGTGGTGATTCCTAACAGCGATGTCAGCCAACGTGTTTGGATTCTGGGAGTTAGTTGTGATTGGCGTACCCACAATACCGTGAGGACAATGGTGCTCATCCAAAACAGTGCCGGGAGTGTGGCGTAGCGGGAAGCTGTGGCTTGTTCGACTCCAAATCCCGATCGACTAACGGCGGCCATTAACGCTGTTTGCAAGGTGTAAATCTGGATTGATAGCCAAGGTAGCCACTCGGTGCGATCGCTCTTTTTGCCAAACAACCAATAACCAACAAAACTCGTTACAGCTATCAAACCAATGATGCCAATAATTGAGGCAATCGCAATATTTTCGCTAAAAATTCCGCCTAAATAAGTAGGAATATATTCAATAAATTTCAGCGGGTTTATTTTGGTTAAAGAAGGGTGATGAGCGGGGGTTTTATAAGTCAAAAAATAAGTCCCAACCACCGCAATAGAAACACCAAAATACAAATAAATAACTTGTCTAGGAAAGCGCAACACTATAGCAGCAGCACACAATATTGGCCACAAAGCTAAAGGAGTGCTGTAACTAATACAACCTAAAATACCAAAAATAATGCTACCAATTACCCACTTATCTTGTAACGAGGATAAGGAGGGCGGCTGCACCGCAGTTACGGACAAATTTTTCGCATAGGATTGCAAACAAAATATCGCACAAATTACAAATAAATTAGCTATTATCCAATGTACACCACTAAATCCCCGCATCCAATTATGAGCCGCTGCGGGACTAAAATTAAAAATAGAAATAGCAAATATAATAAAGATAAATTGCACCGGAAAACGGCTAAATTTCAAAGGTAGCAAAGCGATTAATACGTGGCACTGGATTAAAGCCAAAAACCAGGCAAATACACATAAACCGATATTTGAACCTTGGGTAATAACTATATTCAAGGCATAGATAATTGCTGGAATCAAGACAAAATGCTCGTTGGCACGAAATATCCAATTCAAAGGATTAGTGGCAAAACCATCGACTGAATAGAAATTCCATGTCATCCACCAATAGTCAAAATTAGATAAATCTCCGGCTTGCGATATCAGGTACAAAATATAGGAAGCTGGTATGATAATCCCTAGAACTGATGCACCAATTAAAACATATTGTGGCTGGAATTTCATCGGATTTTGAAACACGAATGGTGTTGACTTACAACGGGGCTGTTGCATTTTTTGTAGGGGCGAAACTTAGTAGGTGAGGGTAGGCACGCACCATCCACTAACCCTACCAAACTCGCCCCCTCAATTTTTATTTGACTTCTCTTGCCAGCATTTGCCGGAGGGATTCCCGCCAATAGGGAGGATGTGTGCCGAGAATTCCTGATATTTTCACAGGTGAAAGGACAGAAAAAGCCGGACGTTTTGCAGGTGTTGGATATTCCGCTGTTGTAATCGGAATTACCCGCTGAATTTTTAGCGGAAAGCCCATTTTTTCTGCTTCTTCAAAAATGGCGATCGCAAAATCATACCAACTACAAACTCCGCTGTTTGTATACTGGTAAGTTCCGAAAATTTCTGGTTTAATCTCAGGAATTATCTGGGAAATTGCCGCCGCTAAATCTCCTGTCCAAGTAGGACTTCCGATCTGATCGGCGACTACTCGAATTTCTTCCCTGTCTTTGCCCAGCCTCAGCATGGTTTTCACAAAATTACCTTTGCCACCGTTGCCATAAACCCAGGCTGTTCTAATAATAATGTGCCGATTTCCGGCTTGTCTAATTGCTTCCTCACCGGCTAATTTTGACTTGCCGTAACTTCCCAGGGGATTGGTAGAATCTGTTTCTCGATAAGGATAACCCTGGCTGCCATCAAATACATAATCCGTGGAAATATGAATCAATGTTGCTCCCAGTTTTTCGCATTCTTCGGCAATAATGCCAGGGGCAATGCCGTTGACAGCCTGTGCTAATTCTGGTTCGGTTTCTGCTTTGTCTACAGCAGTGTAAGCGCCCGCATTGACAACTAAATGCGGTTGAATTTCAGCTATTGCTTGACGAATAGTTTCGGGTTGGGATAAGTCGAGACGAGCGCGATCGACTGCAATTACCTCTCCCGAAGATAATAAAACTGGCTGCAATTCTTGAGCGAGTTGTCCGCTACCACCTGTCAGTAAGATTTTCATTATCTAAAATACTTGAGCTCTTTTCAATGTTTGTCCGGCTTTGTCTTTAGCTGATAAAATTGGTTTGGCACCATCCAGCGGCCAATCGATCGCCAAATCTGGGTCATTCCAGAGGATACACCGCTCGTGACTTGGTGCATAGTATTCTGTAGTTTTGTACAAAACTTCCGCAGTTTCAGAAACCACTAAAAAACCGTGAGCAAATCCCGCCGGCACCCAAAGTTGCTGCTTATTTTCAGCACTCAGCATACAGCCCACCCATTGTCCAAAAGTCGGCGAGCTTTTTCTAATATCCACAGCGACATCAAAGATTTCTCCACTCACTACCCGCAGTAATTTGCCTTGAGGCTGCTGCAATTGGTAGTGCAATCCGCGCAGCACATTTTTAGACGATTTGGAATGATTGTCTTGAACAAAATCTGCCGTCACACCAGTTTTTTCTCCAAAAGCTTTGTGATTAAAACTCTCAAGAAAGAAACCGCGATCGTCTCCGAAAATTTTCGGCTCAATTATCAAAACTTCCGGTATTTCGGTAGATATAACGTTCATAGTTGCCTGGGATAGTGATAAAGTCATACTTACTGAATACTATCTTACTATGAAAGCTGACGGATATCTCAAAAAATTGTACGCTAATCGATTTGATTCCAGACAGATGGAAGCTAAGGTATTGCTTTGGAAAGTATTAATTGACGATTTTTTACAAAAATATGTTCCCTCGCAATCATCTATTTTAGATATTGGTGGGGGTTATTGCGAGTTTATAAATCAAATTCGGGCAGACGAAAAATGCTTAATTGACCTCAATCCTGATTCAAAAATATTTGCTAATCCTGATATTAAAGTGCTGAATATTGATGTTTTAAATTTAGGCGATCGCCCTTTGTTTACCGAACAGTTTGACCGCATTTTTATCTCTAATTTTTTTGAACATTTGAATAATAAAGAACAATTAGTCCAAATTATTTCATTTTGCTTTGATTCTCTCAAGTCCAACGGTTCTCTTTTGGTTATTCAGCCCAATTTCAAATATTCTTATCAGGAATACTACGATTTTATTGACCATCAATTACCGATTACGCACTTATCCCTCCAAGAGCTTTTAGAAACTGTTGGTTTTCAAATAGATTTGATGATACCGAGATTTTTACCATTTTCTACTAAAGGTAGACCAGCCTCGCCGTTGCTTTTGAAAATTTACTTGAAACTGCCTTTTTTATGGCAGTTTTTGGGAGGGCAAATGTTTGTCAAAGCATCTAAAAAATCCCTCGGCGGTTAAAACCGCCGCAGACTAAGAAATAAGGGAGTATTTGAGGGATGATTGATTAGCAAAACTGACTTAAGAAATTGTATTGCACGGTGCTTAAATTTACAAACTAGCAAATAGTCTGTCCCAAGTTTCTCCGCCGACAATTCCATCTACCGGAAGGTTAGCTTGTCGCTGAAATTTTTTCACCGCTGTCAGAGTTGTTGGGCCGAAAATGCCGTCAGCTACGATCGGCTGTGGGCACAAACCTCGCGCGTTTAATAATTTTTGCAGCTTTCTGACATCTTCTCCTCTCGATCCGTGTTTTAAAATCCTTTTGTGCGGTTTATGGGATTTTCTTTGGGGTTCGTGGCAATCATTTGTGCGGCAAACAGCGTCGCCGCTAGAAGCATAATTTGCTCCACCGACGCCCGTCAAAACTAATAGGGCTAGAACTGCTAGTAAAATAGAAAATGTCTGTTGTCCGACCATAATTTCCCTGTTAATTTTCTTAAGCTTATTTTGCGTGTTTGACGATCGCCTTTGAGAGTTAGAAACCTGATTTCTGGGAGAGAGGTATCTCATCTCATGCGATCGGGTTTCTGGCAATGGCCACTAGACATTCTACAATATAAGTGGTCTTACGGCAAAATCTTTGATCGTGCAAGTTAAATTTTGTTGCTCCTTGGTACCGACAAATGCCACCATTACTTCGCAAGCAACAGCAACTGTCAGCATCACTAAGTTTCTCAACAACGGGTAATCGCAAACGTCATCATTTGCCGGTGAGGGAACGCGATAGTGTTCGTTCCAAATTATTTCGGAGTAATCGGTGGCTAATCCTACATGGAGGCAAGGAACGGAGACACTTGCACAGTAATCCTTGACTGCTTGCCTTCCTACACTGTTATCAAAAGTATCAACGATCGCGGCGCTGTTGGCAAGTAGTCGATCGACATTGGCGGATGTCAATTCTTTTGAGTGCGCCTCTATTTTGACTCCCAAAGCGCGGTAAAGATTGTGGGCGAGAATTTTGGCTTTGAATGCGCCAACATCCGATCGATAATAGGGTTGAGTGGACAAATTGCGTTCTTCGATGCGATCGCGATCGACTACTGTTAATTGACCAAATCCCGATCGCGCCAAATTTTCTGTAATATTAGCACCCAAAGCACCGGCACCGCACACGGTAATAGGGAAGTTTTTAACCATGGACATCACTGATGATGTTCTGTACAATTGTTCGTGAAAAAAAATACTCATAGTGATTGGTGATTGGGAATTGGGAATTGGGCATTGGGTATTGGGAATTGGGGAACCCCCCCCTACCCCCCCCAAGGGGGGAATTGGGAATTTGGGAACCCCCCCCTACCCCCCCCAAGGGGGGAATTGGGAATTGGGAATTGGGCATTGGGAATTGGGCATTGGGGAACCCCCACCTACTGCCCCAAGGGGGGAATTGGGGATTGGGAATTGGGCATTGGGGAACCCCCACCTACTGCCCCAAGGGGGGTATTGGGCATTGGGCATTGGAATTAACACAAATAACCAATAACCAATAACCAATAACAAAATTATCTATCCTCGACTACACCAACTAAAGACTGCAAATCGAAGTTTCTGTCTAATCCACTCAGACAAATGCCAGCACTCATCACAGTCAAATCATCCTTAGCAATAGCAGAAGAATGTCTTTCACCAGTGCGGCTAGTCCATTCCACCAGCCAATAGTCATCGCGATCGCGAAAACCTTGTAATTCTCCTCCCCCCATGTGCAAAGCCCGCTGCAAGCGCTGTTCATCCCTAAATTTAGGGTCAGAATCTTTGATATTTTGTGTCACCAATTCATAAACAGTTGCCATTTCCGGTGTCATGCCTTTAAAGCGTATTTGTTGAGGCAAATTCAACTGTTTTAAAGCATCCCTTAATTCCTCAGCAGGCAGAGGGTCTGCCCGTCGATCTATTTCCTCAAACCACCAATAATGACCATCCCATCTAGCAACTATCGGCTCAAACTGCGAGCCTTCTGTTACGAGATGTACGGCTACGGGTTTAACAAAACCAGTACGCTGTTTTACATCAGATTCATTAACCGGATAAGCCAGCCAAGTTTGCCCTCTTAGTACATGAGCTAATTGCAAACGAACTGGCACAAGCAGTTGTAAATACTCTGTGACTTGTGCCAAATCTGGCTCTGCAACTAAGGCAGCATTTTTCTCATTTATTGGTTGAAAAATACCCCAGCCTTCAAAGTGGCGAGGCTGCGGTTGAAACCTGTAAATCATTCCATCTATCCTTGTCCGCACCCTTCCCCCTCCCACGCAAGGTGCGAGGAATTGGGTATCGAGGAGCTTTCCTGCTTGGGCGGCAAGTTGGTTGAGGATTTTGCGGATATCAGTCATCGGATTTTAGAGTTGAGATTTGGGATTTGAGATGAGACTTCTGGCCTAATTCTCGTGGCACAGGCCCGACAGCCTATTCAATACAACGTTTTTGGGAGATGACTATGGGGATATTGACATCCCTCGCGGGGGTGATTTAATATTGATTAAGAACAAAAATATAACTCTGTAAAGGCAGCCACTAAATATGTTTCAACAGCTATTTTCTAAGTGTGTTTTAGCGACTGTTTTGACAGTGCCACTCCTGTTATGTGCCCAGACAGCTCAAGCTCAGGATAAACACGGAGCTACGGCTTATTCTGCCACTTCTGATGCCACGGGTATTAGTTGGGATCATGCTACAGAACAAGAAGCACTAGATGCCGCAGTAGCCGCCTGCAATCAGCATAGTGGAGGGGCGAACGACTGCGAACCGCTGACATCCAACACTAATAACTGTGGAGCTATTGTCGTTGGGAAAGGAGGAGCTGGTGCCGGTTGGGGTGACGATAAATCAGCAGCAGAAGCTCAAGCTCTCGCTGCTTGCAGCGAATTACCAGGAGGCAGTTGTAAAGTCCAGCTTTCTGTTTGCAATAAATAATTAAACTTCTCGATTCTCGGATGTGTCAAGAGTATTCTGTGCTGTTAAATCATGCTGATGCAACAGTCAATAATATAACACTCGATTTACCATTCTGCTCCTAAAATTGTTTAAAAAAGAGTGAAATTTTAGAAAATTTAAAATTTCACTCTTTTTTATTTTTTATGAATTGTGATTGCATCTGTAAAGGTAGGTGCACTATTAGCACCTTATCCCGGATAATCTCCCATTTCAGAAGTAACTACATCGGGTTTTAGCAAACTTTCTAATCTATCTTTAGACCAATATTCAGTTGGATAAGCGACTGCAATAATATCCGAAAGTCGAATCAGCCAAGTGACTTGTCCATAAGAATCGTTATTTTCCCCGTGTTCGCTAGGGGGGACAATTACTAGAATTTCGGCAAACTCCTTGGATAAATTAATGGGGATGCCGCCGAAACTGCTATTATTTGTTTTCATCCAAACTTTACTGCCTCGATCGAGAGCTTCTTGCAGTCGTTGGGAGAGCAAACAGGATTTTTTGACCTTAGACTTTTTTGTCATAGTGCAAGCTCAAGTAGTTGTACTGTGTGTTAAGATCGAGGGCGATCGGCATTTTTACTCACTAAACCGACAAAAGCAAAAATGGCGATCGAACTCGCTGCTCCTTACTCTACTGTATAAGAAATTGACCGAGTGCGATCGGTATAAAAAATTAATTTTAAAACAGGGAAATCGCCCCTAGTCTTAATCGATATGCTTCCTCAGACATCTCTTGGTCTATGTGGCGATAAAATACAGTATAATTGGCTGCATATTCCCCAATCGTTTAAGCAAAAAAATGGACTGGCGAAAGCAAATTAATTTCGGCACTAAAAAAGTACCAGCCCAACCTGCGGTTCCAGAAACTCGGTTTTCTGTAGAATTTCTGCTAGGGCTGTTTGCTGCGGGATGGACGGAACAACAGGTGTTAGAAAAATATCCTGAACTCACTTCCTCCAAGTTGTGTGCAGTTCTAGCTACTGCTGATTCAAAGTTAGTATCATCTATAGCAAATCCTGAGTTACTAGAAATGATCGAGAGAACGATAGAATAATTGAAAATAGGGAAAAATAGGGAAAAGATTCTTACTTGAGGATATTGACGGAGATGTTTGGGAGTAAAGTACATCTCTAGCAGTTTTCAATTTCTACCTAAACTTTCTCTAACTCTTTCCCGAAACTCCAACACCGCCTCCAGCGGATCTGGTTGCTCCACATAATATGCTAGAAGTTCTAAATCTAAATCCGGCAACAATTCACTTTGGTGGATTTTTTCATATTCATCTCCTCGAAGATGATAAACCTCAAAGCGACGATTTTTCCAGAACCAAACCTCTCTAATTCCGAGCTTTTTGTAAACTGCTAACTTATCTACACCACCGCTGCTGAGTACAACCTCGATCGCCAAATCAGGAAACTCTTTCTCTGTACCGATACAATAGCACTCATCCGGTTCTGTACCGCCCTTTTTTGCTTGAATCCGAAAGGTAGTTGAACCCAATCCCCAAAACCGAGTCCGTGTTTCTTGAAAATATGCTTCTAGCAGCATACCAATATTGGTTTTATCTCGATCGTGACGGCGACTTGGGGTCATAATTTCCAGCACTTCATCTAAATAAGTAACTCGATACCAAGGACTATCTCCCAGTTGAGTTAGTAGTTGTTCATACTGTTGCCAACTTACCCCACTGGTAATAAATCTTTCCACTGGATCTTCGGTGAAAAGCTCTAATTCGGTTGCTAAATCTTTGATTAATATTGAAGTCACCAACTGCTCCTCCCAAATTTAGAGTATAGTAGAAGATTGTGATGTAAATATCTACCTAAAAAATTACGATTCTGTTTCTGTGAATTGTCGCTGATGCTGACGCATTCCTCCTAGCATAACTCGCTGTAGTTGTCGATCGCGATCGGTTTGTAAGCTGTTACTAGCGATCGCTACCTTATCCTCAGTATCATCCTCTTCATCAAGCCCAAATTTTTTGCAAATTTCATCGAGTGTCTGAGGTTGAACAACTCTTGCTTTAGCTCTCTTTAATGCTGTCAGTAAACGAGTTGCATTAACAGGCGATCGCAACAAATAAAGAGTTTCTAGCAAACTTTCTAATTCTGCCTTAGAAATCAAAATCGCATTTTTACCGTTAGGCCTATTAATAACTATTACTTCCCCAGTTTCAACAGCGCGATCGCAGAGATTTTCTAAATTTGCTTCAGCATCAGTGTATGTAATCTCATTTGACATACAATTCTAACTCCCACTAAATTTGCGAGCATTGCCCGCCAGCTTAACTGACGAGCCCTGCTCGATTATATCACTTATCAGAATTCATGGGTTTAAAACCCCCGCAGGTTGGTGTCATGTTTTTTCTATGGGGATTTACACCCCATAGAAAAAATCTCGCGCGACCTCTGTCAACTGTCAACTGTCAACTGTCAACTGTCAACTGTTTATCATCCCTGACCGGCAGGGTTGTATCTAGAATTTCCATCAACAATTCCAGCCGCGAAGGACGACTCAACATCGGCACTAAATTCGGTAGCGAATAGTAATCTCCGGCAAACGTAAAGGTTTCCACCGCTACTTGTTTGTCCTTCAATTGCTTCTCAACATAATTGCACCAAGCGCCAACTCGCACGATTACCACATCAGGAATTACTCCCAAACTGCGGCAGTAATTTTGATAAGCATCCGCCAAGTAAGGTGCAGAGTTTTCGCCTTCATCTGTGACTATGATGAATTGCTCAACTACCTGCTTTTTAATCCGCATTGCTTCCACCGCGCAACCGCAACTTGTGCCACCGCCAGCGCGAATGTGCTTGAATGCGCGTTCCCAATCTGTCAATTCGCTACCGTTTGCTTGCACTGGGTAGGGCATGGTGTCAAAGGCGTAGACGAACAGTGCAGCCTCGGAAATGCCGGATATCAAAGCAGCGAGACGTTTGCCTACTTCGATCGCGCTTTCCATACTTCCCGACTTGTCAATCAACAAACCCGTGGCTTTGGCAATTTTACCGCGCTTTTTCACCTGTTCGTTGGTAACTGCTTCCAGCTTCGCCACCGTTGCTGCGTCAAAGTTGGCGCTATCAGTTGCTACACTGGCTTTGTAAGCAGAAACCCGATCGCACTTTGCCGCTTCATCCAACTTGGCATCAATCAACAGCTTGACTTCCGGGTGATCCATCGCGCCGCGAGACTGGATGGATTTCAGGTTGTTGATGACTTCCTGCGGCGACATGGAGTTAATCAACGCGGCTAAAACTGTTGGTGTTAGCATTTTGATCGCACCAATGGCGATCGTATACGGAATCTTGTACTCAACAATCAAATTCGCTTGTTCCGCGGCTGTTGCAGCCTTAGCTAACCGCTTTAAAACGAAGGCTAGAGAGTCTTCTGGCGGATTGTTTTGGAACAGAATCGCCGACGCCCGATCGCTCGGTTTGACGTGTAAAGTCGCGTACAAGTGCTTCATCGCCTTGCGACTGCGGAGGGCGGCGCGATCGAAAAACTGCGGATTTTTTTCCCGCGATTTCAGATAGCGAGTGACAGCAGTGCGCGCACTCCGAGGCACCTTATTTTGGTGCTGCTTCATGAAGTCCACAATCCGCGAAACTTCGTAGGGAGGGAACTCTTGCAACATCATAAAACCAGCATCCCGGTGTTCCGTTAGCGCCGAAGTCAGCAAATTTCCGACAAAAACTTCCTTGTGGTCACGCACGTCGCCTTGACGCTGATACCACACCGCTAAATGACCGTAAAAAATCGGGTCTAATTCGACAATTAACTTGTGAATTTCTGCTACTTTTTCTAATTGGCGGTGAGGTGTTGTGAGCAGACTGTTGAGCATTTCTAAACGTAAATCTCGTTCTGCTGCATTCATATTCATTGGTTTTACCTAATATTTTGCACCTATTGCCTTAGTCCGCCAGGGATTGAAATCCCTGGCTCAAAGCTGAAGTCC
Organism: Microcoleus sp.; assembly: GCF_041354475.1. Classification (NCBI taxonomy): domain Bacteria; kingdom Bacillati; phylum Cyanobacteriota; class Cyanophyceae; order Oscillatoriales; family Microcoleaceae; genus Microcoleus; species Microcoleus sp. The sequence goes on along the minus strand of NZ_JBGJZU010000097.1, from coordinate 5,924 downwards.
TCTAAAGAGGACTGAAATGCGTTTTTCCGAATTTGTTTGCTGTGAGTTCTAAACAAAAACAAATATCTTTAGTCCTCTTCAGAGGACTTTAGCTATTAGACAGGGATTTTAATCCCTGGCGGACTGTTTCGGAGTCGAGTGACTTCAAATCTGGTTCAACCCAATGATTGCGGGCTTCTGAAGACATCAGTCGATCGCGCGTGTAATAGCGAAATGGTAAAGTGCGTGAAGCGGAGCTATCCCGTAGGGAATCGGCATATTTATCAATCAAACCGTTAGCCAGATGTACGATCGAGCGATTCCGGCTTTCATCGGCGAGATACTGGCGAACAATTCGCACCCAAAACAGCGTTAGAGTTTCGTGATATCCGCCATCTTTTGTGCTTTCAATTCCGTGAGCCGAGTTGTAACGTTTAATCCCATTCCGAATTGCATTTATTGCTTCTGTTTCTGAATCGTAAAACAGATACCACAGAGCAACTGTTAAATGCGCTTCGTGATTCCATTGATTTCGCGGCAGACTGCATTCTTGGAAGGCGTGAATCAGACTGTCTATCTCCTTGGGCGATCGGTAAATTATAGTTGTAGTTTTCATAATTTAATTCTCCTTTGTCACCACTTTCGGTTCTAAAAGTTATAAAAAAAAGCACTTCGCGCAAGTTAAAAAAGTCGTTGATTCACACACAGGATTTGAACCTGTATATACTCGATCTTAAGTCAAGCGCCTGACCGTTTGGCTAGTATGTAAACTTTCCCGATCGGGGCGCGAAGTGAAAATTTCGTGTGTACTAAAGACTTCAGTCCTTATTTTTAGCTAGTCGTTCCATAATGAACTTAATTTGCTTCTTGTTGCATTGACGTTTAGCCACAACGTACTTCTCCCGGTTGACAGAAGACTTATTTTTGGTTATCCCCAAGGGTTCAATATCTGCCAGCTCCATCGCATACCACAAATCATTTATTTTCTGATAATGATGATAAGCATCTATGAAAACAAAATCATCGGGCTTCTTTTCAGGTACTTTCTGAACTCTCTTAGCTAAGCAAAGAATTCCCGTCTCAGGATGGACATAAAGTTGCTTGTACCAATAACCAAGAGGAAGAGCTGTATTATAAAATTCACGACTTTTTCGATAAGGAACCCCATCAATTAACACCGCATTTCGTTCCACGTATTGCCATACATGAGAGACAATATGTTGCCCAGATAAGGTAGTGATATCTAGGATTCCACAGAGTTTGCTGTAAACATCATCCCAATACTCACCTACATGAGATTGCAGCCATTGGTACAGCGGCCCCAGACAATCGGAAAACCATTTGGTCTTTTTTCTCGGCTTAATTAAATAAGGGCTAAGCAGTCCATCTGTAGTAGCTTCTTCAGTTAGTTCGATCAGAGCTCTTTTTTGCCCTTTCACCTTTCTTGAGCTGATTCTCAGCCCTCCACGAGGGCGCTCGATCACATTTTCTGCTAAGCGATGTTCGCTCATAACTCCACTATTTATAATTATCAGAAGTTCCGCGCAAGTTGGGAAAGCATTTATGACATACCGATCGCTCTACCACTGAGCTACAGCCTCTCAAACGAGACTGGCAGGATTTGAACCTACGACTAATCGGTTTAATAGTGTGTAAGCGCTTTATCTGTTAGGGCGCAGAACAGGATTATCAAACATCGAAACTATTTACTAAATCCTTGTGTTTTTTTTGTCGATTGTTATAGCAGTGAAAGTCACTTCGTGCAAGTCAAAAAAGCCGTTGTTCATACGCAGGAGTTGAACCCGCAACCTTTTCTTTCAAGAGAAATGCTCTACCAAGAGCTAGTATGTAAGCTTCCTTTTTTAGGGCACGAAGTGTTTGTTTCACTACCTGACAGATACCCCGCACAAGTCATCAAAGCTTTTAACTATGTGCTCTATCCGTTGAGCTACATCCCCAAGATGGGGATGATAGGAGTCGAACCTATTACCTCTGGTTGAGAAAACCAAAAAGTGTGTAAGCTTCAACTGTTGGGGTGCGGTGTAGCTGTTGTTTAAATCTAAAAAATTCAGGTAGAAGAGGAGGCGCACAAGTCAGAGAAGCTATTTTTAAAACCCCTCTCCAAGAGGCGGAGAGGGTAGGAATCGAACCTACTGTACGATGTTTAGTCGAACGTTACCAGTTTGTAAGCTTCTTTAGTTGGGGTGCGCCGCCTAATAGCCGAGCCGAAATCCTGGTTAAATACCCCCTTTATTTCTTAGTCTGCGGAGGCAGACTTCGTTTGTATAGTTGCGGTTTTAACCGCCGAACCATCGAGGGGTAGCCAACTCAGGTAGCTGAATTTCTAGCCGTAAACGGCTTCTGGGCGCACAATTAAATCGCCCGAAGGACGGCGATCGAGCACGTAAGACTCGAAGCGATCGCCCTTAACATCAAAATGCTTGGCCAGACGTTCCTTAATGGCTTGTTCGCTCATTCCTGTCGCGATACCCAGTTGGTTTTCTGCCACATCATAGGAACGTCCTTCAAAACGAATGTGAACCATTACTGATACCTCCTTGAGCGATTTGAGATTTTGGATTTTGGATTGGTAGCCTGTCTGCTCTTTAGTCTGGCATTTCTTCTCTAAAAATTGCCCGTCGTATTTCCCCAAATACGGCGGAATTTTACTGAAACAAACGCCGTTCTAAGTGATAATTTTGTTGGATGTTGCGGATTTGTTCAGTCTGTTTGGCAGGTTCAGTTTTGGCAGAATTTTCCTGCTCTGAATCCGCTTTTTCTGCATTGGATTTAGGCTGATTAGGTACTGTTTCTGGCTCAGATCGAGGCAGTTTGTAACCTAAGATTGTGGTGTAAAGTAACAACATGACAATCTAGTCTCTGTTACAAGACTTTCAATTAGATGTTCCTTGAAATTTCGATTAGTTATTCAGTTTTCAAGGTTCAGAATTTTACGGAAAATACAGGTTTTTGCTTTTCCTGCCCTTTCCATATTTATATACTACACAGGTACTACAAAGGTGTCAAGGGGTTGGGAAAAGTTTTTTTTGTCAGGATTCGGGACTGGGTGCATCTCAATGAGTGCAAATATATTCGTAGGGGCGAAGCATGACGGCTGTAAATCTTTGGTGATCACTAATAAATTGTCTGCGGTCATGCTATAGCCATTACAAAATCGGGATGCTCCCTGGGGACTCGACGAAAGAAACTGGGTTTTTCACCTAATCTGTGGCTGTAGCGAAGTATTTTCGTCGATCAAACCCGGTTTCTAGACTTCCACAGGACTTATATCGATCGAAGTTCTTTGACATAGGCTATGGTATTGCGAATATTGTGGAAGCCTACAGATTCGTACAGTCCCAGGGCACCGGACTGATTATCGGCATCGACTCCGATAATGGCTGTTTCGATACCGACAGCTTTTAGCCGGTGCAAGCCAGCCAGCAACATTGCTCGTCCCAATCCGATGTTACGGAAGCCACGTCTTGTACCAAGGGACATGATCCAGCCTTCATTGCGACCGGTGCGATCGCACTCTTCGATACTGATTTCACAGTGACAAAATGCTGCGAAAGTGCCGTCAAGGGCGACTGCAATTAAGTCTAAATCCTTTCTGTAACTGGGTTTGGCTAAATCGTATTGGAATTGTTCTACTGTTAAATCGTGGTGGTTCCAGTGGTCGATAAATGATTGGTTGAACATTTCTACCCAAGCTTGGGCATCCTGTGCGCCCCGAAACTGACTGAGGGTGAAGCCTTTGGGGATTTTTGGTTCTGGGATTGGTTGAGAGATCGATCGCGCCATACGACAAAAATGGCGATCGGCCTTGAAACCGCAATTTGCTAGCAGAGAAATGCGATCGGTATTTTCCGCGCGCACCCACGATCGCAGTTTCACTGGTATACCTCGTTCTGTTTGCACTTCCCGCATCCGCTTTTCTCCCCAAGCCACTGCTAGGGTTTGAATATTGCCCGATCGCGCGATCGGGTGAACGCAAAACCACAGCCAACCGTCAATCATCTCCCCAGATCCAGAAATCGACAACTGAGCAAAACCGATGAGTTTTCCCTGACTGTCTTCCCAAATGCAGATATCGCGATTTTTGTCAAGGGATGGTTGATTAAATTTTTGTTGCAATTCGGAAATGGAAGTACCTTCTTCGAGGCGATCGACTTGTTCGCAAGTATGGATCAAATGGGCGATCGCCTGTAGGTCACTTTCATCCACGTAGGGTCTGATCGACACATTTAACATATATATAGTTGACGGTTGACGGTTGACTGTTTGAACAATACCGATGCCACCAGAAACGACATCAGTTAAACGAAAAAATGTAGTTTTCGCGACAAAAGTAACAAATTGTTACTTTGTTTCTCAGGAATGAGACAGAGACATCATCCCAGGGATATATTCAAAACCATCAAGTTCGTCACCAAGTTGACCAACTAAGATAAGAAATAAATTTTCGTCTAAGTTAAGGAGAACTCAATGCTTGACGCTTTTTCAAGAGCTGTAGTTTCAGCCGATGCCAGCACCTCCACCGTCGGTGATATTGCTGCCCTCAGAGCTTTCGTTGCCAGCGGCAACCGACGCTTGGATGCTGTAAACGCGATCGCCAGCAACGCTAGCTGCATGGTTTCTGACGCTGTTGCCGGTATGATCTGCGAAAACCAAGGCTTGATCCAAGCCGGTGGTAACTGCTATCCTAACCGCCGCATGGCTGCTTGCTTGCGCGATGCAGAAATCATTCTACGCTATGTCACCTACGCTTTGTTGGCTGGTGATGCTTCCGTTCTTGATGACCGTTGCTTAAATGGCTTGAAAGAAACCTACGCAGCTTTGGGCGTGCCCACCACCTCCACCGTGCGTGCCGTTCAAATCATGAAAGCTCAAGCCGCTGCTCACATCCAAGACAACCCCAGCGAAAAATTTGCTGGTGCTAAGTTGCGGAAAATGGGAACAATCGTAGTTGAAGATCGTTGCGCCACTCTAGTTGCCGAAGCTTCCAGCTACTTCGATCGCATCATTTCGGCACTGAGCTAGTCCATTGCTAATCGCAATTCGCTCAGCAAAATTGAAACTACGCTCACTGTCAAAATCACTTTAGGAGATTTAGGAAATGAAATCAGTTCTCACCACAGCTATCGCCTCTGCTGATGCAGCAGGCCGCTTCCCTAGCACCTCAGATTTAGAATCAGTCCAAGGTTCTATCCAACGCTCTGCTGCTCGTTTAGAAGCTGCTGAAAAGCTCGGCAACAACCTGGATTCAGTTGCTAAAGAAGCTTATGATGCTTGCATCAAAAAGTATCCTTACTTGAACGAAGCCGGTCAAGCTAACTCCACCGATACTTTCAAAGCAAAATGCCATCGCGACATCAAGCACTACCTGCGCTTGATCCAATACAGCTTAGTTGTTGGCGGCACAGGCCCTCTTGATGAATGGGGTATTGCTGGTCAACGCGAAGTTTATCGTGCTTTGAGCTTGCCTACTGCTCCTTACGTTGAAGCATTGAGCTTTGCTCGTAACCGTGGTTGCGCTCCTCGCGATATGTCTGCTCAAGCTTTGACTGAGTACAACGCTCTTCTTGACTACGCCATCAACTCCCTGTCCTAATTAATTAGCAGGTTTGTAATGTCGTGACTGGGTAATTTTTACCCCGACAAGTCTGGGAAATCTGGGTTCGTTGCATTACCAATTTTGGTAAGGTAAGAGTCAAGAATTCCTAGGCTTGTTATTTTGTTTTAATAGGCATATGCTAATTTCTATCAGGCATCGGGCACAGTTTCTTCCTGATTCCTTCTTCCTGATTCCTTCCCCCCTTGGGGGGGGGCTGGGGGGGGTTCTTCTTCCTGATTCATTCCCCCCTTGGGGGGGGGCTGGGGGGGGGTTCTTCTTCCTGATTCCTTCTTCCTGATTCCTTCCCCCATTGGGGCTGGGCTGGGGG
>NZ_JBGJZU010000096.1:0-23999 GCF_041354475.1 Microcoleus sp. | reverse complement strand
GCTCAGCTATTTTGGGTGTGTCTATTTCTGGTGTTGCTGTTGGTTTGGGTTCTGTGACAGGAGTTTGCTCAACTATTTTGGGTGTGTCTATTTCTGGTGTTGCTGTTGGTTTGGGTTCTGTGACAGGAGTTTGCTCAACTATTTTGGGTGTGTCTATTTCTGGTGTTGCTGTTGGTTTGGGTTCTGTGACAGGAATGGGTGCGACTTCAGGAGCCTGTTTTGGTTCTTGACTGGGTTTAGCAACTGGAGTTTCTGGAACCACCGCAGGAGATGGTTTGACATTTGGTGTTTCTAGTGCTGGTGTGGGTTTGGGTTCGGGGTTTGGTGTTTCGGGTTTGTAGGTGCGATCGACTATACCGCCAGATGCTGCTGTTAGCTCACCGCGCACTAATTTAGAAAGGGTATCTTGTCCTTGGGGTTGGTAATTTATCAGTCTGACTGTATTATTAAAGGCGTTTTTGACGGAATTTCCCAGTTCGTCGATAAATTCTAGCTGTACCCAGTTTTTCCCTGGTTTGAATCCTTTCAGATATATAGGTTGCCATTGGTCGATCGTAAAGCTTTCTCCGTTGACTGTGGCTCGAATTTTCCAATCGAGTATTTCGTCTTGGGAGTTTTCTTGAGCGATCAGATGCAGGGGAGCATTTGTCAAGTAAAAGTCCAGCATGATGGGTTCAGCCCCGTAGGTGTCTTGGGGCTGGTTGTAGGTGAGCTGGGGTAAATTGCGATCGGGATTATTATCCTCAGTTTTGGTGAAAACGTGAAAGGTTGTTTGGGCGTAAGCACCCTCGTTTTTAAAGCTTTCTTCCCAAGGGCGAGATGCAAAAACTCGCAGGGTGTGGGTTCCGGGTTCTAAGTCAGACAACTCTAAAGGCTGGTTTGTGTCATAAACTGCCTGATAGGGTTGATTGTCTAACAACACCTGAAGATGGGGACCCAAGCCTAGGTTCGCATCTTTGAAAATCGGCAAGTCTTTGACTTGGAGTCGTACAGATATATAGGTGTCCTCAAGCACTTGGTCTGGCTTGGGATTCAAAATACTAACTTGAGGTTGGTAGCTTTCTAACGCCTGACGCAGTTTTTGAATGCCTACCGGGGGGGAAACCTCTGAGATTTTTGTGACCGGGGTGGGGACGGAATTGCTCTTGTTGCTGGATGTTGGCAAGTCGGGATGATTGTTGCCGCAACTTGTGATACCTAAAATTAATACTGCTGCTGCGAGCAATACCAGCAGCCTGCCCGCAGTCTTCCTCAGCCAATTGATTCCCATCACGCAACCATACTCCTAGAAGCCTTCTCATAGGGAACTATAGCCCAAAACTGAGTTGAGTAATTGGGATTTTGGCGATCGACAATTTGGGAGGGACTCCTGGCTCAAGTGAGGTGGTTGTCCAGGACTAATCCGATAGTTGGTGCCGATTGCGAATCCAGCTAATAACTCCGGCGGCTTTTTGCAAAACAAGTCTATATAGATCGAAATTCTTCCATACCGTTATCTTTGAGTTTTGTAAATTTAATGCCAACACCCCTTGACTTTTGTGATGTACTGTGGAGATTCAATTGATTATTACATCAGAAAATGCGACTTTTTTAAGTATTGTTAACAAGCGATTAATACTTCTCTGACAAGCTTATAATTCATAAAACCGCCGCAAGATGAGCAAGAGGAGCAGCACAAAATAAAGGCTGCGATTCGGCTCATCAAATAGCGAAAGTAGTTAACAGTACCCAGCGACACTGGGAAACTGGCTTCTGTCTAGAAGCGCAACGCTTGGGGAGATACAGCAAGTGTGTCTGATTCTGCAAAGAGTTAAATGCAAGCTGTATCGGTGAACCGAGAATCCCCGTACCACAAGTCCGGTGAGTGTCAAAAACAATATCAGTTCTCGTTCCTTGTCTTATCGAGAGGAGAGTCTTCATGACCATTAGTCCTCCAGAGCGAGAGGTAAAAGTTAGAGTAGTAGTCGATAAAGATCCCGTTCCAACTTCCTTCGAGAAGTGGTCTAAACCGGGACATTTCGATCGCACTCTAGCTAAGGGACCAAAAACAACCACTTGGATTTGGAACCTCCACGCTAACGCTCACGACTTCGACAGTCATACCAGTGATTTAGAAGACGTTTCGCGCAAAATCTTTAGCGCTCACTTCGGCCATTTGGCAGTAATTTTCGTTTGGTTAAGCGGCGCATATTTCCACGGCGCTAAATTTTCCAACTACGAAGCTTGGCTAACAGACCCCACAGGTATCAAACCTAGTGCTCAAGTAGTCTGGCCTATTTTTGGTCAAGAAATTTTAAATGCAGATGTAGGTGGCGGTTTCCACGGGATTCAGATCACTTCGGGTCTGTTCCAACTGTGGCGCGCCAACGGCATCACTAACTCATACCAGCTATATTGCACTGCGATCGGCGCATTGGTAATGGCAGCTTTGATGCTGTTTGCCGGTTGGTTCCACTATCACGTCCGCGCTCCGAAACTGGAATGGTTCCAGAACGTGGAATCGATGATGAACCACCACTTGGCAGGTTTGCTAGGCTGCGGCTGCTTGGGCTTCGCAGGACAACAAATTCACGTTGCTCTGCCGATAAATGCTTGCATGGACGCGATCGATGCAGGCTCACCGTTGACAGTAGGTGGCAAACTGATTAAAACAGTTGCCGATATCCCGCTGCCACACGAGTGGCTTTTCAACGCTGGCTTGATGGCTGACATCTACCCCAGCTTCGCTCAAGGTTTAACGCCCTTCTTCACCCTCAACTGGGGCGCATACACTGACTTCCTGACCTTTAAAGGCGGTCTGAATCCCACCACAGGCGGTTTGTGGCTGAGCGATACAGCGCACCATCACTTAGCGTTGGCAGTGCTGTTCATCGTCGCCGGTCATATGTACCGCACTAACTGGGGCATCGGCCACAGCTTTAAAGAAGTTTTGGAAGCTCACAAAGGTCCCTTCACTGGCGAAGGCCACAAAGGGATGTACGAAATCTTCACACAGTCTTGGCACGCCCAACTGTCGTTGAACTTGGCTTTGATGGGCTCTATCAGCATCATCGTGGCTCAACATATGTACGCGATGCCTCCGTATCCGTACATCGCGACCGACTACCCGACTCAGCTATCCCTGTTCACCCACCACATGTGGATTGGCGGATTCCTGATTGTGGGAGCAGCGGCTCACGCAGCAATCTTCATGGTTAGGGATTACGATCCGGCGCAGCACGTCAATAACTTGCTCGATCGGGTACTCCGCCACAGAGATGCAATTATCTCTCACTTGAACTGGGTTTGTATATTCTTAGGCTTCCACAGCTTTGGTTTATACGTTCACAACGACACGATGCGCGCTTTCGGTCGTCCTCAAGATTTGTTCTCGGATACGGGGATTCAATTGCGCCCAGTATTTGCCCAGTGGATACAAAATATTCACGCTGCGGCTCCGGGTAACACAGCTCCTAATGCTATGGAAATCGTCAGTCACGCTTTTGGCGGCGGTGCTGTAGCAGTAGGCGGCAAAGTAGCGATGATGCCGATCGAGTTGGGTACGGCGGATTTCATGATCCACCACATCCACGCTTTCACAATTCACGTTACAGTTTTGATTCTTTTGAAGGGCGTGTTGTTCGCACGCAGTTCTCGCTTGGTGCCTGACAAAGGCAACTTGGGCTTCCGGTTCCCTTGCGACGGCCCCGGCCGTGGCGGCACCTGCCAAGTTTCAGGTTGGGATCACGTCTTCTTAGGCTTGTTCTGGATGTATAACTGCATCTCGATTGTGATTTTCCACTTTAGCTGGAAAATGCAGTCGGACGTGTGGGGAACCGTCGATTCAGATGGCACAATTTCTCACATCACCGGTGGTAATTTCGCACAAAGTGCGATCACTATCAATGGTTGGTTGCGTGACTTCCTGTGGGCCCAAGCTTCTCAGGTGATTCAGTCCTACGGTTCGGCACTGTCGGCCTACGGTCTGATGTTCCTAGCTGGACACTTTGTCTTCGCCTTCAGCTTGATGTTCCTGTTCAGCGGTCGTGGTTACTGGCAAGAATTGATTGAGTCCATTGTTTGGGCTCATAATAAACTCAAGGTAGCTCCTTCGATTCAACCTCGCGCTCTGAGCATTACTCAGGGTCGGGCTGTGGGTGTAGCTCACTACCTCCTAGGAGGAATTGTCACAACGTGGGCATTCTTCTTAGCGCGAATCATCTCGGTAGGTTAAACTACCTCCAGGTTTTGGATTCTGGATTTGGGATCGCTCTCAAACCCGGAACCCAAACCTCCGAACCGAACCCCTTCAACGTTCAGGATTCAGGATTTATCAAGGCTTATGGCAACCAAATTTCCAAAATTTAGCCAAGACCTTGCCCAAGACCCGACTACACGGCGGATCTGGTACGGGATTGCCACAGCACACGACTTTGAAAGCCACGATGGCATGACCGAAGAAAATCTTTACCAAAAGATTTTTGCTTCTCACTTCGGCCACCTAGCAATCATTTTCTTGTGGACTTCCGGCAGCCTCTTCCATGTAGCATGGCAAGGTAACTTTGAACAGTGGATTAAAGACCCTCTAAACGTCCGCCCGATCGCTCACGCGATTTGGGACCCGCAATTCGGCGCTCCAGCAGTTGAGGCTTTCACTCAAGCTGGCGCTTCCAATCCGGTGGACATCTCCTACTCTGGTGTTTACCATTGGTGGTTTACTCAAGGAATTCGGACGAATGCTGACTTGTATCAAGGAGCTATCTTCTTGCTATTTCTGGCTTCTGTCTTCCTGTTCGCTGGTTGGTTACACCTCCAGCCTAAGTACCGCCCCAGCTTGTCTTGGTTTAAGAATGCTGAATCTCGCCTCAACCACCACTTGGCTGGTTTGTTCGGTGTCAGCTCTTTGGCTTGGACTGGTCACATGGTTCACGTTGCTATCCCCGAATCTCGCGGACAGCACGTAGGTTGGGAAAACTTCTTGTCTACCCCTCCTCACCCGGCTGGTTTGGCTCCTTTCTTCACTGGTAATTGGGGCGTATACGCCGAGAACCCAGATGCAGCAAGCCACGTATTCGGTACTTCCGAAGGCGCAGGAACTGCGATTCTGACTTTCTTGGGCGGCTTCCACCCTCAAACAGAGTCTCTGTGGTTGACGGACATTGCTCATCACCATTTGGCGATCGCTGTGCTGTTTATCGTTGCCGGTCATATGTACCGGACTAACTTCGGTATCGGTCACAACATCAAAGAAATGTTGGATTCTAAAGCAGGTTTGGTAGGCGGCAAGAGTGAAGGTCAGTTCAACCTGCCTCACCAAGGTCTCTACGAAACCTACAACAACTCCCTGCACTTCCAGTTAGGAATTCACCTCGCTGCTTTGGGCGTGATTACCTCTCTGGTAGCGCAGCATATGTACGCGATGCCTCCCTATGCTTTCATAGCGCAGGATCACACGACAATGGCTGCGTTGTATACGCACCACCAATACATTGCTGGTTTCATCATGGTCGGCGCTTTCGCCCACGGAGCTATCTTCTTGGTGCGGGACTACGATCCTGAAGCTAACAAAGGTAACGTGCTCGATCGCGTGTTGCAGCACAAAGAAGCGATTATCTCTCACCTGAGCTGGGTATCGCTGTTCTTGGGCTTCCACACTCTCGGCTTGTACGTTCACAACGACGTTGTAGTCGCTTTCGGAACTCCTGAAAAGCAAATCTTGATTGAACCAGTGTTCGCACAGTTCATCCAAGCTGCTCACGGGAAGGCTCTGTACGGCATGGACGTGTTTCTTTCCAACCCTGATAGCATTGCTGCTACCGCTTGGCCAAACTACGGCAACGTATGGCTCCCAGGCTGGTTGGAAGGAATCAACAGCAGTACAAATTCTCTGTTCTTGGCGATCGGACCTGGCGATTTCTTGGTTCACCATGCGATCGCCCTCGGCTTGCACACCACCACCTTGATCTTGGTCAAGGGCGCTCTGGATGCACGCGGTTCTAAGCTGATGCCGGACAAAAAAGACTTCGGTTATGCTTTCCCTTGCGACGGTCCCGGCCGTGGCGGTACTTGCGACGTCTCTGCTTGGGACGCGATGTACCTGTCTGTCTTCTGGATGTTGAACACCCTAGCTTGGGTAACGTTCTACTGGCACTGGAAGCACCTAGGCATCTGGCAAGGTAACGTGGCTCAGTTCAATGAGTCTTCTACCTACCTGATGGGCTGGTTCCGCGATTACCTCTGGCTGTATTCTTCTCAGTTGATCAACGGTTACAACCCGTATGGTACGAACAACTTGTCTATCTGGGCCTGGATATTCTTATTCGGACACCTGGTTTGGGCAACTGGTTTCATGTTCCTGATCTCTTGGAGAGGTTACTGGCAAGAGTTGATCGAGACTTTGGTTTGGGCTCACGAGCGCACTCCTTTGGCGAACTTGGTTCGCTGGAAGGACAAGCCAGTTGCTCTTTCTATCGTCCAAGGTCGTTTGGTTGGCTTAGTTCACTTTACGGTGGGTAATGTCTTCACTTACGCGGCCTTTGTAATTGCCTCGACGGCCGGGAAATTCGGGTAACTCTGAACTCTGGTTTCTAGGTAATTAAATGAAATCCCCTGCCTTCTGGCGGGGGATTTTTTAATTTTTTTATGGAATTTTGTACAATAAGAGTAGACAGAATCGCCTTAACATTTTTAAATGCTCTATGGAATCATTGAGTTTAATCGCTATTAACCTCGTCTTATGGGCTTTCCCATCTGCTGCTGAAATTGCTGTAGGTGAACTCACCGAAAGCCAAAACCTTACGATAAGTCGGTTGCGTCAAAGGATTACCGATCGGTTAAAAGAAAACCAAAAAGCAGGAAGTGCTATATTTGCTGCTGAACATGGTTCAAAGTCTGATTTGGAGCAAGTTGCTGTATATTTACAAGTGGCAATGTATGAAGATGCAGAATTTGCAGCAGAAATGAAAGCGATTTGTCAAGAATTAGGGACTATTTCAGATGATAAAACGGAGAACAGACAAAAACTTATTCAGACCATTGGAAATCAGATGATTGTTGGGGCATCAGGCGGTGCTTTAATCGGAAATATGGTGGTTGGAATACCTGGTGCTGTACCCGGTGCTGTAGCTGGTGCTGCCCTAGGATTATGGTACGGGAGAAATTCTCGACCGTCCGATCGGACAGAAGATAGTAGGGATGTTAAATGAGTCAGAACCAAATTTTAGTCTCTAGCTGGGCTTGTTTAACATTTGTGACCATAGTTTTAGGTATGAGTTCGTTATATGTTCGGCGTAGACCTATTGTTTTCAAGTTGGCAGACTTTATGAATTTAGCTTTGGCTACAACAGCGATTATATCAAGTTGTAGCTTGATATATCGAGCAGCTACTTTGAAGGAATTGGAAGTCCTTTTAGGTTTTGATATTGTGACATTATACTTGGGGGCGATCGCTGTAATTTGGTTGTCAACACAGCAGATATGGCAAATTTTTAGATAGTTTTCTTCTGCTATGCCGTCGAGGCCACTATCCGGGAAGCCAAAAGAGACTTTAACCTGCCATGAGTGAAAAACCGAAACTCCCTGAACCAGAAATAATCGAAAAGACTGTGAGAAATCTGCGAGGTGTCTGTCTACGGCTTGACGCTCTGACTCTCAGTTTAGATGAACTAATTGCGATCGTAGAAGCTGATATTCGCAACAGTCCGATTAATGTTCATCGACGGGAGAATGCGAAGCGGTTGGCTGAGTCTGTCAAGCACGAATAAAAGTGCGATCGCTCTTTCCTGAAAACCATTATGTCAAATCTGTTTGCGGTAATTTACACCCTAGGGAAAAATGATAGTGCCGCGGTACAATGTAAAGTCAATCAATCAGCAAATGCTGACTTATTTAAGAAATATTAAGAGATATGCCGTAAGTTGATTTTATGGTAAAACTGTTAGTTAATGTGGCGAGCGATCGCTCTACACCATCGCACCGAGCGAGACACGAAGTTTAGTTTGACTTGAGACAAGGCTTCCGGCTTCTTAACCCTATAAACCCTCACGCGCAAACCCCGGTCTTTCCCGCAGGGTATGAAACGCAGTCGCAGCCTTTAGACTGCTAGTGATGTATCCGTAAATAGCCTAGTGCTGACGATTCAATTTACCACTACACTTGGAGATTTTGCAATGAAATTAAGTAAATCTTTGGGGATGTTGTTGACATTAGTTTGTATCACAGTCATAGTTGTGACTACTTTCAGATTAAGCCCTAGTTTCGCTCGTTCTACACCAGTGATGCCAGCAGAAGTATTAGCAGGAGAAGTAACTACAGACCTGATTGCACAAGTTCCCACAGGAAATTCTCTCTACACTAGACTAGGTGGCTACAACGCGATCGCCACCGTCATTGATGATGCAGCGAATTTCATATTTAATGACCCACTAATTGGTAAATACTTTATTGGCTTGAGCACAAACTCAAAACAGAGGCTGCGTCAGTTGTTAGTGGATCAATTTTGCCAAGCGGCAGGGGGGCCTTGTGTTTATACAGGGCGGACTATGAAGCTTTCCCATAGTGGAATGGGTGGAGGTCTGACGAACAGTGAATTTAATGCTTTTGCTAATGGTGTATCCCAAGCTCTCGATAAAAATAGGGTCAATCAATCAGAGAAAATCGAAGTCCTGGCATTTGTTAATAGTCTGAGAAGCAAGATTGTCGAAAAGTAGTAGTAATATGAAACACTCCCATCTCCTGCTCCTCTCGGTGGCATTTCTGCTGCTGTCAGGAATGGTAAAGGCGGACGCAATCCATGCAAAACCCTCAGAGCAAACCACCGAGATGAAAGTTCCAGTATCCCCAATGCCGAGGCAGTCTTCCGATCGCTTTTCCATGCCTGCTACTTTTGCTCCACCCAATGCTCAATCTAACGATCGACCGTTGTGTTTTTATCAGCGCTCGGATAGCATGATCGTTGATTTGACCAAACTGTGTGGGGCTAAGAGCACCGGAACGGGTACAAATACTAGATGGGAGAACGCTCCTGCTCAAGATAAGAACACACCAATTTATTGGTAGAAAAATCATAATTTGGCTCAGTAGACGAGTTCCACAGGATATATCTAACGAAAAGCCGATCGCCCTTTTCACTTCACCAAAAGCCCGATCGTCCTTATCCCCTCAAATCTCCCCATTCACCTGCATCTGATGCACCTTGTCGGCTAATTCTTGCAGGCGCTTTTCGTCCAACTCGTCGATCGCCAGCATCCCGACATAAATGATTTCCTTCAGCGTTAGTCTGGTTGCTAGCGCCTTTTTCTGCACTATATCCTTGATAATTGGGCTAACCCCAATGGCGGTACTGGCTCTAGTCACAAAAATAACGGGAGATTAACAACTTTGACTAAATCTTAGCACCTTTAAGCTAAGGTTTTAGCTGCGATGCAAAATGCTTAAACGCGTCTTGACAAGACGAAGCAAATGGTTTATAGTGGAAATGTGGAAAGGGCGATCGCCCTCAACCCCTCAAATCTCGCCATTTACCTGCATTTGGTGCACCTTATCAGCCAACTCTTGGCGACTTTCCTTATCGAGTGCATCAATTGCCAGCATTCCCAAATACACGACTTCCTTCTGGGTGAGTCTGGTCGCTTGGGCTTGTTTTTGAATGACTTCCTTAATCACGGAACTGACCGCGATCGCAGTATTAGTTTTTGCCACGAAGAATAATCAACTATGAATAACTTTCCTTGATATTAGCATCCTCGGTCAAATTAAGTACGATAATGTTTGACAAGTCCCAGTTAATCATGCTATAGTGTAACAAATACAAAAAAGCGATCGCCCCCCGTCTAGACAACTTAAGGTCGATCAATCTATTCCTCAATAATCTCCACCAAGTCCTCAATCATCACATCAAACGCCCGCGCTAACTTATACAGGGCCGTAAAGTCAACCATTGAAATTTCGGAACGACGAGCATAGCTGGTTATGGTGCTGTAGATCACGCCCGATCGCTCAGCCACCTCCTTAAATGTCCAGCCCCTCTCAGCCGCTAGCTCTCGCACTTTAACTCTGACTAAACCCATGCTTGACAAATAATGCAGTTGCGTTTTAAAATAATTGTATCTGAAAAAGCGATCGCCTCACGTCTTGACAACTAAGGGCGATCGGCTATTCTTCCAAAACCTCAACCAAATCCTCAATCATCACATCAAAAGTTCGAGCTAATTTCAGCAGTAAGGTAAAGTCAACGGTTGTCAGCCCAGGACAACGAGCATAATGCTTGACAGTGTTGTAGACAACCCCAGAACGTTCTGAAACTTCCTTGAATGTCCAGCCTTTCTCGGCGGCTAGTTCTCTGACTTTAATTCTAACTAAACCCATGCTTGACAATGGGTGTTATAACACCTTACAATAATTTTATCTGAAAAAGCCGATCGCCCTCCGGCCTAGACAACTAAAGGGCGATCGTTTTCAAAACTTCAATAGACAGTTACTAGCTGTCTGACCTACCATCAATAGATTTATCTACAATCAGAATAGGCACTTACTATGATATCAGATACTTCGAGAAAATCATCGGCGATCGCAGAATCCAAAATAATTCACAAATCTCCCATCCTGCATCCGCTGGCGAGATTTGTTACAGAAGAAACAGTCGCACTGCTGTTCAATATCTCAGTAGACGACATTTACCGGATAGAATGCTGTCGCTACATGGTTTACGTGCACGGTAAACACATCAGCCGATTTGTCAGCTACGCCGATTTTCCGCCGATTGTGGAAGTAATTGAACCCGCACTGCAAGATTTTGGCAGATGGTACAAACGCTGGAAAAGCAAGCTAGCACCGCTATTTTGGACTAAATTCTACACGCACAAGTTCAAAGAGGCTGTTTCTGTTGACAGCTTGCTGGAGTGGGGACTGTTGGTAGGCAAAGTTAAATCGGCGATTTCTGGGGCGGGGCTACAACAGCTACGAGATGTTTATGCCGCAGAAAAAGATTTGATGGATAAATTTTAAAGGGCGATCGGCCCGACGTGCAACTACGAGAATGGGCAAAGGAAAAATTAAAACTAATGGCTAAGTGAGAACATGAAGGTAGAAAATGGAGAATCCTCTGTGCGATCGACACATCAACAGCCTGCGCTAACTTATAGGGGGTGGCAACTTCAACTTTTCAATAATTTCTCTGCTTAACAGTCACAGTCAGTTGAAAACCCAGTGCATCCAGTAAAGCACTCAAACAGTAAATTTCCGATCCTTTTTTTTCCGACAATAGTTCGCCCAGTTTGGTCAAAAGTGCTGTAACATCTTCTGAGAGTTCATTCATCCTGTGATGAGCCTCAACAACATCATTTAATGCCAGCTTTAGCACCTCTGAATTCTCCTCCTCCAAGCAAGCCTCAATATAAGGAGCTGCCTCTAAAGGAGCTTTTAGAGATTCAATTAATTCTTCTTGATAGCTGATACTTCTAGACATCATCTCTACTCTCATAATCCCTCCAGTATTTTAGCTTTAGCTCTGCTATCTCGCAACGCATCCCGCCACTCTGAGAAAGGAATTTTTCCATCTGCTGTTTGGTAATTTTGAATGTCTCTCGGTTGTACTTCCATTATGGCTGATACAAAATAGTTTGTGGCTTTTAAAATACTTCATCCTCGATGCCGAGCCACCATTCCCCCAGATTCATTAAATCTTTGTGAATGTCGGTAAGTTCTGTAACATATTCTTCGGCAGAAATTTCCGATCGCCTTTCTTGCAGTTTTTTGAGTCGGAGTTGCACTAACAGCCAAGGTTTGGAACTCCCATCGGTGGCTTCGATATATTTTGCTACATCTTGGCTATTCATGATTCTTTTTTAGATTGGATTTTTTTTACCACAGAGAGCGCAGAGAGCGCAGAGGAAGAGAAGAGTGAAAGATGAATAATTTTGATGCCAACTGATTTAATATCATACCACTTTTGAAACCAATTCAAAAGCTCTCATGTTCCCCAGTCGGTTGAAACCGACTTGAGCTTTGAGCCAGGGGTTTAAACCCCTGGCGGACTCGTGGACTCGCAGCTAAACAGTCTTTACCTGTAATCGGAAGTCTGAATGCTATTCAATTTCGCTGCATATTTCATGCCGTATTCTGGGCGGCAGAAGCGATCGAGCTGTGACTCGAAAAATGCTCGATTTGCCTTCAAATGCTTCGGATTTGGGTCGTCCAAAGGATATAACAGCGCAGTCCGCAGCGCTTGAATAACCGCCGAAGTTACGCAGTACATCGATCGCTGAAATGTTACTCCAATTTGATTGAGGATATCATCTTCGCCACGACAGCGCCCTTTGTAGAAATCCAGCAAGTAAGGCGGCAAGAAATGCAACATATCTTGGGCTAGCAATGTCGGTGGAATTCCTGCCGTACCTACGGGGAATTTGTCTGCATACAACACTCCGTAGTGGAAGTCTTTTTGATCTTCAGGAATTTCTTTAGCTTGGGCGTTGTAAGATTTTGTACCTCGGAACGGCGAAGTGCGGTAAAATACAGCTTCTACGTAAGGTAATGCTGCTTCGTAAAGCCATGTGAAACCCTTAGATTTGGGGATAATTTCGTAGGTTTCGCCGTCGATTTGGACGTGGTGGTAAATGGGCCTTCCGGCGATCGCAAATATCCCATTTACCAGGAAGTTCATCGCATCGGGGACTGTCTTAACTTTCCCTTCATCGTAAAGATCCGAAACTTCAAAAAACACTGGTGCCATTACTTCCCAGAATAAACCGAGATTGCTGTAATAAGACATTTGGCGACATTGTTCTAAAAACATTTCGGGAAATGCTGCATGAAGTCCCAGCATGAACGGGTCTTTTTTGAAGTAAGCTTTAATGGCGCGATCGGCATTAGCTTTATATTCGTCACTGTCCAAATAAGGATCGAATTGATTCGTCGGCACGTACAAGCCCCGGTGCCACAGCATGGATCTCATGCACTCTTCGGCAAATTCCATGTTAATGCGATCGTGCCACAAATGGTGAAACAGCCGTGGTAGTTTACCAGTTTCTCCCTTTTCCATGAACTCCAAAAGTTCAGGGTGAACGCTGCCAGTCCCCCGCCATATTCGCAAATCTGCACCGTCACCTGCATAGTGATTTTGCAAGTCTAAATACTCTTGGGGTAAGAAGTATTTAAAGAAAGGAAGCGGGTGTAAAAATACCCGTTCAGCGATGTAAAGCAAATCCCGCCAGTAGAAGTCCATCGGGACTGCATAAGCTTTCCAAATAGCGATGATTTGCATCAGATTTTCCGGCGTATCTGGAATCATCGCGCCGCCTGCTTCTAGCCGATGAATTACCTCCGCAAATTCGTGCTTGGAAGGAGGTAGTTTAGTTGCCGGTTTATTAGGAGTTTGTACCATTGTTTTTTCCTTAATTTGAGTGAATTCTTAACTCTTTCTACTCGTTCCCAGGCTCTGCCTGGTAACGCAGAACCGGAGGCTCTGCCTCCAATTTTCCTACTCAAAAGCGAGGCAGAGCCTCTGGATATCGGTTCCCAGGCAGAGCCTGGGAACCAGTTAATTTCTTAGTCCGCGGAGGCGGACTTCGTTTGTGTAGACGCGATTTCAATCGCCGATTTTTCTTAGTCCGCGGAGGCGGACTTCGTTTGTGTAGATGCGATTTCAATCGCCGACTTTTCTACGGAATAACTAATAGCTACTTGA
The DNA here is from genome assembly GCF_041354475.1 of Microcoleus sp. NCBI lineage: Bacteria > Bacillati > Cyanobacteriota > Cyanophyceae > Oscillatoriales > Microcoleaceae > Microcoleus > Microcoleus sp. Next base: position 10,336 of record NZ_JBGJZU010000096.1, on the reverse strand, counting down.
GCATTTCTGTCAGCCGGAAGAGTAGCAACGATCGCATTTGTAGTCGATTCGCTCCACTTCAGCAGCCACGCAGGTTGAATTCCTAACACAAAAATGATGCCCGCCAAAACCAGTGCCGGCATATTTTCGCCAAAGGTAACAGGAGGATAGTAAGCCGTGGCGTTATCCAACTTGCCAAAACAGGTGCGGTTGAGCAGAATTACAAAGTAAACGGCTGTTAAACCAGAGGCTAAAATGCAGATTAAAGTGGGAATTGGAAAGCTCGAAAAACTGCCCTGAAACACTAAAAATTCGGCGATAAAACCCACCAAACCAGGAATACCGGCACTTGCCATCCCACCCAAAACTAACAGCGAACTTGCCGTCGGTAAACCCCGCATCGGATTCATCAAGCCGTTGAGCACGTCCAAATCCCGCGTGCCGACTTTGGTTTCGATGATGCCTACTAAATAAAATAGCAAAGCTAAAATCAAGCCGTGGCTTACCATTTGCCCGACAGCGCCGATTAACGCGAGTTTCGTGCCCGCTGCACAGGCTACCAGGATGTATCCCATATGTCCGATCGAACTATAGGCTACCATGCGCTTGATGTCTTTTTGGGCGATCGCGCTCAAAGCCCCGTACATCACACTTACCGTGCCAATAATCGCCAAACCGGGAGCGATAATTGACCAAGTTTCGGGAAACATCTGCAAACCGAACCGGATTAATCCGTAAGTTCCCAACTTCGCCAAAATGCCACCCAGCAGAATTGCAGTTGCTGGTGAAGCTTCGACGTAAGCATCCGGTAGCCAAGTATGTAGGGGTACTAAGGGAACTTTAATCGCCAACCCAAGTAGCACAATTGTTAACAGGATCAATTGTGTTTTAAAGGATAAATCCTGAGTATGAATCGCACTGTAATCGAAGTTTAAAGAGCCACTCAGCCAAGCAACACCTAAAAATCCTCCTAAAACTAAAAGTCCTGAAATAGCCGTGTAGATCAGAAACTTCATCGCAGCATATTCTCGCTGCTTGCCGCCCCAAATTGCAATTAACAGGTAAAACGGAATTAATTCTATTTCGTAAAACAGTACAAACAGCAGCAAATTTTGAGACATCAAAGCTCCAGCAATACCAGCATTGATTAGCAGAATTAATGCGTAGTAAAGTTGGGGTCTAGCCACCGCTTCGCCAGTGCCATAAATGACTAATAGCGTTAGTAATGCACTTAAAACCAGCAGTGGCAAAGACAATCCGTCAATGCCTAAATTGTAGCTCAAACCTAACTGCGGAATCCAAGGCAAATATTCTTGAAATTGCAGTCCCGAATTGGCTGGATCGAATTGAGTCAGCATCCAGATATTTAACAGGAAAACAGCAGCAGCAAAAGCAGAGGCTATTGAACGCAGCCGCATCCCATTCATGTTTCCGGGTAGGAACCCGACTACCGCAGCGCCCAACGCGGGCAACCAGAGCAAGGCACTAAGCATAATGTGTGAAAAGTGAAGAGTAAAGAATCAATTTTTCTCGTTCTTTTTGTTTGACAATTTGAGAGTTGAGATGTTACAGTCCTGGACGCAGGTGTCACCCTTAGTAAGGTGCGTCAGATCCGAAACCATCGATCATCGTCCTATAGCTTCGTCTGACGCACCCTACAAGTCTATGTTGATTTTCCCCAAATTATCAATCCAAAATTGCATTACGATTAAACAAGAATATTGACTGCACCCGTGTCTAAATCGTAGTAGCCACCAACAATCTTCAGTTTATTCTCAGCAATTAACTTAGAGATGACTGGAGATGCTTTTAACTTGTTAGCTTGTAGCACCACATTGGCTTTGCAGGCATTTTCTAGCCGATCGCCGGTTTTGTCTTTTGAGCTTTCTACAGCAGGCTTAATGGCTGCTAGCAAACTGCCAATTTGACCGGGAACTTCAGCACCTTTGATGGTTGCGTCTACCGCACCGCACCTTTCATGTCCGATTACCACCAGGACTTTTGCTCCCAATACCAGGGTGCCATATTCCAGGCTGCCAATTTCTTCTGGGGTAGCAACATTTCCGGCTACGCGACAGACAAATAAATCTCCGAACCCCCGATCGAATATCATCTCAGGAGGAAAGCGGGAATCTGCACAGCCGAGAATCGCCGCAAAGGGTTTTTGAGATTTGGCAACTTCGGTGAGGCGAACAAAGTCTTGGTTGGGAGTTTGGCGTTTTCTGTCCACAAACCGCTTGTTCCCGTCCATTAACTGTTTCAAAGCTGCATCGGGAGTCAAGTCATTTTGAGCGATTGCTGGTTCTGGTGCAACCACATCACCGCCTACTCGTGCTGCGAGTATCCCTGTGCCGATCGCACCTGCGACAAATTTGAGGGAATTGCGCCGGGAAAGATTGACTTTTTTGTCGTTTAGATTCATGGATGTTGCCGTATTTGAAAATATTTGAAATCTTGGTTCAAGAATTCGTGATTTTAAGATTGTAGACTAAAAGTGGCACCTACAATCCGAAATCTTATTGTCTCTTTACCCGCCCACAATCAGCGATAAGCGAGCTAATAGAGGCCAGCTTACAATTAGTCCCAAAAGTCCAACTCCGAAGAGAATTGTCAAGACGTAAAATTGAGTTTGACCGTTGACGTTATACTTGAGACTTTGCCCTCCGAAAACTGTTGTCAAACCGATCAAGTTCACGAATCCGTCAACAATATTGCGATCGACCCAAGAGACAATTTGAGCCACTAAACCGACTGCAAATATCACGGTGACGCGGTAAAGTTTGGCAGTGTAAAAGTCGTAGGCAAAAAAGTCTTGTAGGGCTTCGGAACCAATTCGCACTGGTTTTTCCCATTTTTCGTTCAAGTAAACCAATGCTCCCGTACCGATGCCGATCGCACTTGACAAAACTACCAGTCCAGTTGCGGTATAATTCAAACTTGCCACAGGCAATAATTGCCACGCTGCCAAAAAATGCGGAACGTGTAAAGTCAAGCCCATTAAAATCATCATCGGCAAGATAAAAGGCCAGTGAACTTCCGGCGAACGTTCGGTCATTTGCTTTGGTTTGCCGCCAAAAACTAAACCGAAGACGCGCACTAAGCCAAAAGCAGTGACACCGTTGACAAACAAAACTATTCCTAACAAGAAAGGGTGAGTTTCCGAAAGTCCTGATGTGAATTCTTCTAAAGCCCAGAAACAGCCGAAGGGTGGAAGTCCCACCAATCCAGCGCTACCGACAATAAACGATATCGCCGATATCGGACGTTTTCTCCACAAACCGCCGAGAGAACGGACATCCTGAGTGATGCTGTTCCAAACTACCGAACCGATGCTCATTACCAACAAACCCATGGCTAAGCTGTAGGCAAAGATCAATGTCAGGGCGGTTTCGGCTTGTCCCGTGCCGACGGCGATAAATACTAAGCCCATGTATGAGCTAACTATATAGGAAAGCGTGCGCTTGATGTCGATTTGGGCGATCGCAATTAATGAAGCACCAACCGCCGTCGCAGCACCTACAATAATAGTTGTTGTCACCCCAATCGATGACAAAGCAATCACCGGCTGCAACTTAATCAAAATCCAAGCACCGGTTTCGACAACTACAGTGTTCCGCAAAATCGTGGCCGGCAGAGGCCCTTCCATCGCTTCATCCAGCCACAGGTGCAAGGGAAACTGAGCGCATTTCCCCATGGGCCCGGCAATCAAAGCCAAGGCCAACAGCGTGGCGACAGTAGGGTCGAGGTTCGCTGTTTGAGCCCACACGGCCAACTCATCAAAATTCCAAGTTCCAGCCAAAGGTAGAATGGCGACTACTCCCATCAGCAGGAATAAATCTCCTACCCGCTTGGTTAAGAAAGCATCGCGAGCTCCTGTAACCACCAAAGACTGATTGAACCACAGCCCGACTAGCAGGTAGGTGCCCAAAGTGAGAACTTCCAAAATCATGTAACTGAAAAACAGGGAATTGCAGAGCACTAAGCCACACATCCCCGCTTCAAACAGCCCCATCAGGGAAAAGAACCTAGCCCAGCCCCAGTCCATTTCCATGTAACCAAAGGCATAAATCTGCGCCAGCAAGTTCAGTCCCGTAACCAAAACTGTCGCCCCGACGGTGACACTAGAGATTTCGACGGGAATGGTTAAGTCTAAACCTGCGACATTCAGCCAGGGTATGAACTGCTGTTGTGCTGGCTGGTTCCAGATAGCTGTGAGGGCGATGACGCCGTGTACGAAAGCCAGGAATGTGAAGATGGCATTAAGATAACCGGATGGCCTTGGCCCCGTGCGACGGGTGACAGCCGGAAACCACAGCATCGACAAAACTCCGCCGATGAGTGGATAGCAAGGTATAAACCAAACGGTCTGGAGTAGGATTTGAGCCATTGGCATTACCTGTAAAGGTTACAAAAATTTAATAATCTGAGAATAATTCCGATCGCCCTGACTACAGTATGGGAAAGCCAGAATTCAGAAGTAGAGGCATTTTTTGCGTCAGTCTTCCAGTTACTGGTTGTCTTGAGACTAGGCGCTTCAGAATAGACTTATTAATTTTATATTAAGTATTGCGTTAAATTTTCAGATTTCTGATTCACCATATTTATCTGTACCTATAAACTCTACTTATAATATCGTTTACGGTTGTATCGGAATGATTTAACCGCAGAGAGCGCAGAGGGCACAGAGGAGGAGAAGAGAGAGATGAATACAGGACGATACCAACGGATTTGATATCAGATGGCCAGCGGACTCGATGTATCAGTTTTTTTACTTATTGATAAACAAGGTTGTATACAAAGCGAGAACGGTCGATCGGATCAAGCGGTTGTTTGTTGGTATCTAGAACGAACACAAAGTTAGACATAAAAGTCCTCTGATTACTCAGGTTATGTTTTCCTCGTCAATGTTAGCGAGGCTTGTCGTGCCGGAGACACTTCCTTAGCTAAATAAAGATGTTTAATCTCCGGCGACAGTAGCTCCAGGCCCGAAAGCACCCGTAGGTGTCGTGACCCTGCTAACGTAGCCTAGTTAAAGGCTTAGACTGGCTACCTTGTCCACTTTTGTCCAGTGATTAGCGGATAGCACTTTCGATGGAATCCATGATTGATTGCTCTAAAATATTAAAACGGCTCTATTTCCCAAGCGGATTCGGGAAGTTTCGCTCTTAGCTGTCCGATCGCCCTTGACCTAACATTCACTAGACCGATCGGCGTACTCAACAAATCTACCAGATCCGAAGAGCCGATCGCGCGCTTCACCGCAGCAACCGGCAATTCCTTCAACAGCCACCTCGCCAGCCGATACAAATATTCCTGTGTTGTCAATTCTCGCATCAAATCGACACCGTGGAGTTCGTGCAAGTATTTATTAGATTCACCGTACCGATACCATTGACTTTGCAACTGTTTTAATGTACTGCGGTGTCGGTGTCGCACAATGGCACTTTCGACAAAATCCAACTTATAAGATGTTTCCCGCAAAATCCGCCAGCACAAATCCGCATCGCCACCACTCGTAAGGTAGGGGCGAAATAAACCGACTGTTTCTAAAACAAGCTTGCGTACAGCTAAATTGGCAGTTTGGCCGTAGGCACAAAAAGGGTGAGCGAGTGTATGTTTTTGAGATAGAGTATTTTGGCGATCGGCGTGTTGTTCTAAAATAGTTTTACCGGGCAATGCGAGTATTTCCCCGGCGGAAAGCGCTATTTCTGGATTCACAAAAGGCTGAACTAAATTTTCCAACCACTCAGATTCCGGGCGACAGTCTGTATCAGTAAAGGCAATGATTTCACCTTTCGAGTTGTGAATTCCTTGGTTGCGGGCGGCGTAGGAACTTTGAATCTGGTTTTCAGTGAGGTGGCGAATAGTTATTCTATCCAAATCCCCTCCCCCTCTTGGTAAAGGGGGGTTAGAAACTCCTATCTTACCTCCCCCCCTTACCAAGGGGGGGACTGAGGGGGGGTTAGAGACTGCTGTTTCGAGGATTGCTGAAGTGCGATCGCGACTGTTGTTGTCTACTAATATATATTCTACTTTGTCTGGTGGATAAGTTTGCGATCGCAAACACTCAATTAACTCCGGCAAATCCGCCTCACCGTTGTAAATTGGCACTACCACCGAAACTTCCGGTAAAAACATTTTAATCATTCAAAACAACTCTTCCTTCGCGCTCTTCGCGTCTTCGCGGTTCGTTCAAATAATTAAAAAGCGTTATTAAGTTCCATTAGACCTCTCCCAAAAAGCGAGTCTTGAACAGGCAGGCGGTGTCCTGAGCGTAGCGTCGCCCTGAGCGTAGCGTCGCCCTGAGCGTAGTCGAAGGGTCGAAGGGTCGAAGGGTCGAAGGGATGCCTGTTCCACAACTACCTTTGAATTCTTGTGGAACAGGCATCTTGCCTGTTATTGACACTAGACAATATCTCTTACATCCCCTGCACAATGCCTTACCCAATCCACAGTCAACTGTTGCCAGTCAACAAAACAATCATTAACACCAGGAGCGCGTTAGTCAAATAAAATATACCTACAACCTGAGTTTCTAACCAGCCAGACAACTCTAAATGATGGTGCAGAGGAGCCATTTTTAAGAGACGCTTGCCAATGCCATCGGGCCCTTTGGTAGCCTTGTAATAACTGACTTGAGCTATGACTGACAGCGTTTCTACCAAGAAAATGATGCTGATGATTAATAATATCCAAAGGCTATTAGTTAATAAAGCTACCGCAGCCAAAGCACCTCCCAAGGCCAAGGCACCTGTATCGCCCATAAACACGCGGGCTGGATTGCGGTTGTGAGTCAAGAAACCCAAACAACTGCCGCTCATACAGACACAAAATATCATTAATTCGGGTGAAGTTGAGGCTACAGATGCACCTAATCCCAAAAGTGCGATCGCCCCCAAACCACCCATCAATCCGTCAACGCCATCCGTAAGATTAGTAGCATTGCTTTCGGCAACCAGCACAAAACCAGCCAGCGGCCAAAACAGCAAACCTAAGGGCAATACTATCCCAAATGGCAAAGGAATATTTGTAGAAATAGTGGGTTGATGAAACATTAGCCACAGACAAAATAGAGCAGCAAAACCTATTTGCAAAGCCAACTTCATCCGAGGAGAAATACCTTTATTCGACTTGCGGCGCAGAATTTGCCAGTCATCTAACCAGCCGATAAAACCGTAAGCTAAAGTTAGAGCCGAAACTGCCACCACATCAGAGTTAAACCTAGACCAAAGTAAGGCTACAGCGACTCCTACAGGCACAAAAAATATGCCTCCCATGGTGGGGGTTCCTGCTTTTTTCAAGTGTGCTTGAGGGCCGTCCTCGCGGATTATTTGTCCGGCTTTGAGTTTTTGAAGTAAAGGTACAACTACAGAACCCAAACCCGCTGCGCACAAAGCACAAACAACTAGCGGCATAAATAGGGATGTAGGTGAATTTAAAAATCTACCCGCGGCCAAATCTAAACCGATAGATGCAATGCCGAGCCCCAAACTCAGCAGCAGGAATAAATTCCTGCCTGTAAGTTTTAAAGCCATACTCAAAGAAACTTTCTCATCCAAAAAGTTATCCATAAAACTCCTCACCACACACCATTTGATAACAAGAAAATTGACATTTTGGTAATTTGGGTATGGCATTGACTATCGGGAAGTTATGAGTTTTTTTCTTCCCTGTTACTAGCTAAGTCCTGCACCCTATTAGTCCCTATTAGACCTCTCCCGTAATTATTGTGGAACCAGCCCTCCAGCTTGTTCTTGACTTTATTTTTAGGAGATGTATATTAGTCGTTAGTCATCGCCAGCAGCCACATCGTCATCAACTTCGTCGTCTAAGTCATCATAGGGGTTGTCGTCAACTGCCATCAATTCTGAGATTTCTTCTTCGTGTAGATAGTCCGGTTCTTGAACATCCCTTGCTAACAGGCGATTGGTAGATTCCAGCCAATCTAACAGAGAAGATTGCTGCTTTAATGGAATGACATCAGCAGGAAGATGGCGGGGTATTTGACGCAGAGATGGGTTGTACATAATTCTCGGTTTTTAAACACAAATACTCGATCGAATTGAGGTAATTTGCTTGCCTGACCACTACTTTGATGTAGCCTTGGAAATCGGGTATTTAGCAGAGCTAAAGCATTATACCACAGGCTCCTTTTGGTTCCGGATCTAGGTACGATGGCCCATGGTTAAGGCGATCGTACCCAGGCTTGCGCGCTAGATTAGCACAAAATCCGCTCGGAGTCATCATCTTTTTGCAGTAATATTTTAGTTTGAAACCAGATTTTGTTACTTCTCCTCGGATATATTCGGATAGATGGCGATCGACCATTGAATCCATCCCATCCACTCTACACATCCAATCTCAAAAGCTCAAACTCTTTGAGAGTAAAGCTTTTATCGCTTTTGGGGTATTAAAATTTTCCCGAAGTGAATATCTCTACAACTTGCATCAAGGACGAGAAATCCCAGAATGGACATAACAGCAGCAGTTTTATACACCAAGGATGGCTACGATACAGGCGGCAAAAGGCTTTTAGGGCGTCATTCCGCCGGAGAAGGATTTCTCAAAAGCTTAGTCCAACACGGAACTGCGGACTCTCTCTACTGTTGCGCCGACAGCGAAGCCACATTTCAAGAGTTTTGTACCCGCATTCAGCCCTGGCTGTCCCAACCTCGGAAAGTCCGGTGGATTCAGAAAGAGCGACCCGATTTGCTATCTGCGCCTGGTACAATTTACCGACCCGATCCAGCCCTTTCAGACATGGTTTGGGGACGTCGATTTGTCAATCAGCGGGCCTACAGCGTTTGCGGCGTTACCCACACGATCGCAACTAAGTATGTCATGGATGCGATCGGAAATTTAGTCACAGCACCAGTACAACCTTGGGACGCCCTCATCTGCACCTCTGCCGCCGTCAAACACACCGTCGAACAAGTAATGACTAGCTGGGGCGAGTACCTAGCACAGCGTACAGGCGGTAAACCCGAAATTTTGGTCAAATTGCCAGTTATTCCCCTAGGAGTCGATTGCAGCGTCTTTGCACAAGGCGTAGACGCACTCAATAGTCGCCATCAACAGCGGCAAGAACTCGGAATTTCTGCCGACGATATAGTCGTATTATTTGTCGGGAGATTAACCTTTTCCGCAAAAGCTCATCCGGTACCAATGTACATGGCCCTCGAAGGCGCAGCGCAACAAACCAAGACTAAAATTCACTTAATCCAAGCCGGTTGGATCGAAGATCCGAGAGAAGAACCCGACTTTAAAAACAGCGCCAAAGTATTTTGTCCCTCAGTAAATACTATTTTCTTAGACGGAAGAAAGCCAGAAATTAGAGTCAATATTTGGTCAGCGGCCGATATTTTTATTTCGCTTTCCGACAACATTCAAGAAACCTTTGGGCTGACCCCCATTGAAGCGATGGCGAATGGATTGCCCTGTATAGTCTCCGATTGGAACGGATACAAAGAATCAGTCCGTCATGAAATAGATGGTTTCAGAATTCCCACACTGATACCGCCACCGGAATCTTGTTTAGACTTAGCGATAAATTATCTAGATGATAGTTTAAATTGGCCGACTTACATGGGTCATACTTCCCTAGCCACAGCGGTTGACATCGATGCTTGCACTCGCGCTTTGTGCCAATTAATTGCAGACAGCGAATTGAGAAAGCGGATGGGGGAAAATGCCCGACAAAGAGCCAGGGAAGTTTATGATTGGAAAGTGGTAATTGCCGCTTACGAACAGTTGTGGCGAGAATTGGCAGAAATTCGCCTTCTTGCACCAGAATCTGCCCCTGTAAAACCAGGAATGCCACCTTATCCCCTGGGTGACGATCCATTTCGGGTGTTAAGCCATTATTCGACTCGAACTTTAAGCAATGAGATGATGCTGAGTCTGGGTAAAATAGCCACACCGGAACTTGTGAGGCAGTTACAGACAATTTGGTTTACCAGTTTTGGTCAAGACCGGAGAATTTCTGTTAGCATTCAGATGGAGATCTTGGAGACAATTAAGCAAGAAGGTACTGTCAGCGTGGGAGAAGCGATCGCACGCTATGTTAAAAACGAGCAAGAATTAGCAGACCTCTATCGGACTCTGCTCTATTTTGTGAAGTTTGGCATCTTAGTCATTGGTTAATACTCGGCGATTCAAGTATTCGGCGATTGAAATCGCTACTACACAAACAAAGTCCGCCTGCGCGGACTAAAGAGTATCAGAATATTTTTCCTTCTTCCTTCTTCCTGAATTTCCCCCCTTGGGGGGGGCAGGGGGGGGTTCTTCTTCCTTCTTCCTGAATTTCCCCCCTTGGGGGGGGCAGGGGGGGGTGACTTGTTCCTTCTTCCTGAATTTC